>JAGWWI010000001.1 GCA_018970465.1 Patescibacteria group bacterium | reverse complement strand
CGCGAGACGAACGCCCGCACGGCCGTGCGGATGCCGGCGATGACGGCCCGCAGCGCTTCGGCTGACGCCTCGGCATCCCGCTCGCCCGCGGCGCGCTCGATCTCCTCGGCGAGCGCGGTGAGCTCCTCGCGCGGGACCTTCGCGTACGGCTCGCGCGCTGCGCGCGCATTGCGCTCCTTCGCGGCCGCGATCGCGCCCTCGGTGCGGCCGAGCTCGCGCGCGAGCTCCGCCTTCTCGCCGCGGAGCGTGGCGAGTTCGCGCTCGGCCGCGCGCAGGGCTTCGAGCTGCTTGCCGCCCGCGCCGCCCGCCGCCGCATTCTCCTCGATTGCCGCGAGCTCGGCAGAGAGCGCCGCGAGCCGGCCCTCCCGCTCCGCCGTCTCGGCCTTCGCCGCCTCCCGCGCCGTCTCAAGATACGCATCTTCGAGGGCGAAGTACTCCTTCGCGCGCGCGATGAGCTCGCGCCGGAGCTCCTCGGCGCGCTCGAGCTTCTCGATCTGCCGCGCGAGGAACTTCAAGTGCGGCGCAAGCTCACGCCGGAGAGCGTTCACCTCCCGCGTGTTCTCCTCGGTCTTCTCGAGCTTGCCCTCCGCTTCGCGCTTCTTGAATTCGTAGGCGCGCAGCCCCAAAGCGTCCTCGACCAGGGCGCGCCGCTCGCGCGCGGAGGCGAGGAGGATCCGGTCGGCCTCGCCCTGGGAAATGATATGGTGCTCGGTCTCGCCGATGTTGCCGCCCGCGAGCAGCTCCTGCACGTCGCGGAGCCGGACCTTCGAGCCGTTGATCGAGTATTCGGAAGCGCCGTCGCGGGTCACCACCCGCTCGATCACGACCTCGTCGAAGTCGATGTCGAACGGCCGTTTGCCGCTCTTCGCCGCGTTGTCGAAGACGATCGCGACCCCGGCCCGGGAGGCGCGCGGCGTCGTGTGCGAGCCGCCCCAGATGAGGTCCTCCGCGCGCTTGCCGCGCATCGACTTCATCGACTGCTCGCCGAGCGCGAAGCGGAAGGCCTCCGCGATGTTCGACTTCCCTGACCCATTGGGGCCCACGATCGCGGTCACGCTCGTCGAGAAGTCGAGCACGGTCTTGCGCGCGAACGACTTGAACCCCACGACCTCGAGCCGCTTCAGCATTACTGATTATTGTAACAGGCTAGACCTTCTCGACCGTCACCGCCGTGCCGTAGGCGAGGACCTCGGTCACGCCGGCGGCAATGTCGTTGGCGTCGTAGCGGACGCCGATGACCGCGTTCGCGCCGCGCTCCGCCGCGTGCGCGAGCATGAGCTCGAAGGCGTCCGTGCGCGTCTTCTCGCAGAGGTTCGTGTAGGCGGTGATGTTGCCGCCGATGAGCGTGTGGAGCCCGGCACCGATATTCACGAGGAGGTTCCTCGAGCGCACGACGATCCCGCGCACGACTCCATGATTGGCGACGATCCGATAGCCGGGGAGCTCGAGGCCGGTCGTCACGAGCGATTCGTCGAGGCGGTGGGTTGTGTCCATATGCGGCCAGTATACACCGGGAGGCCTTGCGCACATTCCTAACCATGCTACCTTTCTCTAACAAGGTACTTATGGAAAACGCCGACGACAAATTCGCCCCGCTCCGCAAAGGCTTGCTCGAATTCGCGACCCTCAAGGTCATCGCGAAGGAGAGCGTGTATGCGGCCGATATCCTCGCCCGGCTCGCGAGTACCGAGTTCGCGACCCAAGAAGGCACGCTCTATCCCCTCCTCTCGAAGATGCGCCAGGACGGCCTCCTCGACTACGAGTGGCAGGAGTCGGAGGCGGGCCCGCCGCGCAAGTACTATCGCTTGACCGCGAAGGGCCGCGAGCGCCTCGCCGAGACGGAGCGCTATTGGCAGCGGATTATCACCACCCTGCGCCGCATCGGCGCGTAACCCTATGAACAAAGTCACGACCATCAGCCTCGCCGGGAACGCCTATCAGGTCGAAGAAGCCGGCTACGAACGCCTCACCACGTACCTCGCCGACGCGCGCGCCGCGCTCGCCGGCAACCCGGACGCCGAGGAGATCATCCGCGACCTCGAGGCGGCGATCGGCGAGAAGCTTGCGCGCCGGATGGGCCCGCACGCGAACGTCGCGAGCGAGGCGCAGGTCGCCGAGGCGCTCGAGGAGATGGGCCCCGTCGACCCTTCGGCGGGCGCAGAGCGCGCGGCCAAGGCGCAGGGCGACGCGGGCGCCGGCCCGAAGCGCCTCTACAACCTCCCCAGCAAGGCGGTCGTCTGCGGAGTCTGTGCCGGCATCGCCGCCTACTTCGACCTCGACCCGACCGTCGTGCGGCTCGCCTTCGTCGCGGCGACGCTCCTGACGGGCGGCGGATGGATCCTGTTCTACGCGATCATGGCCGTCTTCGTACCCTATGCCAAGACGCCCGAGGAGGAGGCGCGCGCCGCAGGCGCGCCCTTCACCGCCGAGGAGGTAGTCGCGCGCGCCAAGGAGGGCTGGGCGCAACTCAAGAAGAGCGGCGCGGAGTGGAAGCGCTATGCCCGCGAAGAGAAGCGCCGGCGCCGCGAGGAGGCGCTCGCCTGGCGCCGCTCGGATCGCGACTACGGGTACCGCTACTACCGCCACGGGCCCACCTTCCTCGAGGAGCTGATCCAGCTCGCGATCGTGGTCGCCATCCTTGCGGCCGTCTACGCCTTCATCCCGGAGACGCGCGGCGTCTACCACGCCCTCGGCGCGGATATCCAGCAGGCTTGGGCCTGGCTTAACGCGCGCGTCGCGCGCTAGCAGCTACCAGCCGCTCGCCGCGAGCGCGGCCTGCGCGGCCGCCTGCTCCGCCTCCTGCTTCGAGGGCCCGTCGCCGCGCGCGGCTTCCCGCTCGCCGAGGAAGACGCCTACCGTGAAGCGCTTCGCGTGGTCGGGGCCCTCCTCCGCGAGAACCTTGTAGCTCGGGGTTACGCCGCGCCGCTCCTGCGCCACCTCCTGATAGCGGCTCTTGGCGTCCTGGTGCGCGCCCTTCGCGAGCAGGCTGTCGAGCTTCGCGAGGATGGTGCGCGCGATGAACGCTGCTGCCGCGTCGTATCCCTGGTCGAGATAGATCGCCCCGATGATCGCCTCGAAGGCGTCCGCGAGAATGATCCCGCGGGCGCGGCCGGTGTCCTTCTGCTCGCCTTTCGAGAGCCGGAGGTGTTCGCCCACGTTCAAGGCCTGGGCGCTCTCGGCGAGCGAGTTGGTGTTCACGAGAGCGGCGCGGTAGGCGGTCAACTCCCCTTCCGGCTTCGCGGGGAACGTGTCGAAGAGGAAGCGGGTGGAGGCGAGCTCGAGGACCGCATCGCCCAAGAACTCGAGCCGCTCGTTGTGATTGCCCTTATACTCCCGATGCTCGTTCAGATAGGAGCGGTGGGTAAGCGCCTCTCCGAGCAGCTCTTTCTTGGCGAACTCGACGCCGATCTCCCGTTCAAGGGCGGTAAAATCACTGATCTCATCCATGCGCGCAGTATGCCGCAAAAACCCGTCGCATCAAGCCCGCACGGCGGATTTGTCCAAGAGCTCCTGCACCGCGGCGGTGACGATGGGGAGCATGTCGTCGTAGAAGTTGAGGTCGATGATGTCCTGGAGGCGGAACCACTTGGCGTCGTCGAGGCCCCCGCTCTTCTTGAGGGTCAAGGGGAGGAATTCGGCGGAGGCGAGGAAGAACCACACGTGCTTCCGGACCTTGCCCTTCTCCGGGTGCGACGCGACGTACTCGTTCTCGCCCACTTGGCTCTCGACGACCGCGTCGATGCCGAGCTCCTCCTTCACCACCCGCTTCACGCCCTCCTGGGGCGAGGGATCGGTCTCGATGTGGCCCTTCGAGAGGGTCCAGCGGCCGAAGACGTCGTGCACCAAGGCGAGGTAGTACTGGCCGTCGTGCTTGGCGTAGACGATCGCGCCGCCATATTTCTCAAGCGGCATCTCCTTGCGCTCTTTCTGCTTCTTGCCCTGCTCGTCTTTGCCGGGCTCGCCGATCTCTTTATAGACGGCGCCGAGGACGCCGTTTACGAACCGGCCCGAGGAGTCGCCGCCGAAGGTCTTGGCAAGTTCGATCGCCTCGTTGATCGCGACCTTCGCCGGCACCTGCGCGCGATCGGCGAAGAGGAGCTCGAAGAGACCCAGCCTTAAAATATTTCTATCAACGGGCGCGATTCGGTCCAAGGGCCACTCGGGCGCGGCCTTGGTTATGATCAGATCGAGGTCTTCTTTCTTCGCGATCACGCCCGAGAGGAGCGTATCCATGAACGGCTTGTCGGCGTCGCCCCCGCCGAACTCTTCGCTATTGCGCTCGAGGATGGCGGAGGCATCCGCGCCGGGCGCGCCCATCGTGTCCCACTCGAAGAGGGTCTGGAGAACGATAGAACGCGCAAGATGCCGATTCGCCATTGCTAGCGGCAAGCATAGCATGCGCGCGCATTACGCAAGCGTGAACGCATGCGATGGGTGTGAAAAAGAAATCGCGGCGGATGCCGCGATGTTATGCGCCCGGATCCTGCTTACTCGCGCGCGGAGAGCGTTTGCGCGTGCCGGCCTTCTTCTCTTCGCTCAGTGCGGCGGGCGCTTCGCTCGTCTCGACCGGCTTCGCTTCGCTTCGCACCTCTTCGTGCACATGCTCGTGGTGCGTGCCGTGCGGGTGATCGTGCCTCTCGGCCTTCGTCTTGCGCACCTTCTTGGGCGCGGCGATCTGCATGCCGCGATACAGGCCGGTCGCCTCGTCGACGCGGTGCGGCAGGACAAGCGCGCCCGCCTCCTGGCCCGGACGCGTCGCGATAGCCGCAAGCGCGTGGTGGCTGCGGCGGTTGTGGGTATGCCCCTTGGTGTGGCGCATGCGGACCGACATGCCGCTACCCTACCACAGCTTCGGGGAGGTGCAAATACGAGCGGCGATGGATCGCGCAGGGGCCCCAGCGCCGAAGCGCTTCGTAGTGCGCCCTGGTCGGGTAGCCCTTGTGGCGCTCGAAGCCGTAGGCGGGATACTGCGCGGCCATGCGCGTCATCAGGCGGTCGCGCGTGACCTTCGCCGCGATCGAGGCGAGCGATATGAGGGGGACGAGGTCGTCGCCGCGAATGATCGTCTCTTGGCTGAATTCCTTCGGCGCATACAACCCTCCGTCAAGCTGTATGTAGAAGTCGGACTTCTGCATCGTGGAGGTCAGGGCGCGAATGCCGCGGGCAAGGGCGTGCCTGCTCGCGCTCGTTATACCCAGTTGGTCGATCTGCGCATGTCCGCCGAGGCAGACGCGATAGGCAAGGTCGCCCTGCTTCGCCCGCGCCTCAAGGAGCGCGAAGAGCTTCTCGCGCGCGGGCTCGCTCAATTGCTTCGAGTCTTTGACGCCCAGGAACTCCCGCGCCACGTCGAACCCCTCTGCGACCCGCACCACACCGACCGCGACCGGCCCGGCCAAGGGCCCGCGCCCCGCCTCGTCGACGCCGATTATCCACGTGGGCGCCTTCATGACCCGCACAGTATACTGGACGCGATGTCCTCCCGCTTCGTCCACCTCCACACGCACTCGCACTACTCGTTCCTCGAGGCCCTGCCCAAGGTCGACGAGCTCGTGGCGAAGGCGAAAGCGCTCGGGATGGATGCGGTCGGGCTCACCGACACGGGCAACCTCCACGGCGCGATCGAGTTCTACCAGGCGGCGAAGAAGGCCGGAGTGAAGCCGATCATCGGCGTCGACGCCTACCTCGCGCCGCGCTCGCGATTCGAGAAGGATCGCGACCTCGACGCAAAGCGCTCCCGCATCGTCCTCTTGGCCGAGAACATGGCGGGCTACAAGAATCTGCTCATCCTCGTCACTGCCGCGTGGACCGAAGGATTCTTCGAGCGGCCGCGCCTCGACAAAGAGCTCCTGCGCGCACACAAAGACGGCCTCATCGCGATACTTCCCTCCTTCGCCTCCGACACGTCGCAGCTCCTGCGCGCGGGCGACGCGGCGGGCGCTCGGGCAGCGCTCGAGGAGTTCAAGTCGATATTCGGCGCCGCGAACCTCTTCCTCGAGATCACGCGCCACCCCAAGGTCGAGGGCCATGAGGCCCTGATGCGGCAGGTCGCCGCGCTCGCCGCGGACGGCGGCACTCCCCTCCTCGCCCAGCACGACGTCTATTACCTCGCGCCGGAGGACCGCGAGGCGACCGAGGTGATGCGCCGCATCAAGCAGGGCGAGCGCGGGCGCAATGAGCAGGAAGACTTCTCCTTCTTGAGCGAGGCCGAGGCGCTCGCGCTCTTCGCCGACTACCCCGAGGCGGTCGACAATTCGCGCCGGATCGCGGACCGCTGCGAGGTCGAGCTCACGCTCGGGAAGTTCGTCTTCCCCAACTTCGTCCTCCCCGCGGGCAAGACGGCGGACGAGCGCCTCCGCGAGCTCTGCCTCGCCGGCCTTGAGGCGCGCGGCCTCGAGGGCCGCGCGGACGTCCTCGAGCGCCTCGACTACGAGCTCGGGATCATCGCGTTCAAGGGCTATGCCGCGTACTTCCTCGTCGTCGAAGACCTCATCCGCTTCGCGCGCGAGCACGGCATCTACTACAACATCCGCGGCTCGGTCGCCGGCTCGATGACGACCTACCTCCTCCAGATCACCAAGATCGACCCCCTCGAGTACAAGATCCCCTTCGAGCGGTTCTTGAACCCGGAGCGGCCCTCGGCCCCCGACATCGACATGGACTTCGCCGACGACCGGCGCGACGAGGTGATCGAATACGCGCGCGAGAAATACGGCAAAGACCACGTCGCGCAGATCGGCACCTTCGGCACCCTGATGGCGCGCGCGGCCGTCCGCGACGTCACCCGCGCCCTCGGCCACTCCTACAACACCGGCGACCGCATCGCGAAGATGATCCCGATGGGCTCGCAGGGCTTCCCGATGACGATCGACAAGGCGCTCGAGCTCGAGCCGGACTTGAAGACCCTCTACGACGAAGACGATGAGGCCCGCGAGATCCTCGACCTCGCCAAAAGGATCGAGGGCTGCGTCCGCCACGTCGGCGTGCACGCCGCGGGCGTCGTGATCGCCCCGACCCCGCTTGTCGAATGGGCGCCCATCCAGCCCGACCCGAAGGGCACCGGCAAATTGATCACGCAGTACGACATGTACACGGTCGGAGAGGACGGCGTCGGGCTCACGAAGTTCGACTTCCTCGGCATCAAGAACCTCACCATCCTCGCCGACGCCGTGCGGCGAGTGAAGGAGGGGCGCGGAATAGAGATCGATATCGAAGCGATCCCTTTGGACGACGCGAAGACCTTCGCGATGCTCGCGAAGGGCGACACCTACGGCACCTTCCAGCTGAACGGCTCGGGGATGACGCGGTTCCTCAAGGAGCTCAAGCCCTCGACGATCCACGACATCAACGCCATGGTCGCGCTCTACCGCCCGGGCCCGATGGAGAACATCCCCAAGTACATCGAGCGCAAGCATAACCCCCGGCTCATCCGCTATCTCGACCCGCGGATGCAGGAATATCTCGAATTCTCGAAGGGGGTCATCGTGTATCAGGACGACGTCCTCCTGACCGCCATCACGCTCGGCGGCTACTCCTGGCTCGACGTGGATAAGCTGCGCAAGGCGATGGGCAAGAAGATTCCCGAAGTCATGCAGGCCGAAAAGGACAAGCTCATCAAGAGCTTCATGGAGTACGGCAAGCTCTCTGCCCCGCTCGCGAACGAAGTGTGGGCGCTCATCGAGCCGTTTGCCGCGTATGGCTTCGGCAAGGCGCACGCCGCTTCCTACGGATTCACGGCCTACCAGACCGCATACTTGAAGGCCAACTACCCCGTCGAGTACATGGCCGCCCTCCTCACGGCCGACGCAGGCGACACGGAGGAGATCGCCCGGCTCGTCGCCGAGTGCTCGCGGATGGACATCAAGGTCCTCCCGCCGGACGTGAACGAGAGCGGCACGGACTTCACCGTCGTCGAAGGCGGCATCCGCTTCGGCCTCAGTTCGATAAAAAACTTCGGCGACGGGATCGCGAAGGCAATCCTCGACGAGCGGCAGGCGCGAGGAGCCTACAAGAATCTCGAGGACTTCCTCTCGCGCGTGGGCTCCAAGAACCTGAACAGGAAGTCGCTCGAATCCCTCATCAAGGGCGGAGCGCTCGACACCCTCGGCGAGCGCGGCCAGCTCCTTGCCAATATCGAGACCCTCCTCGCCTACCACCGCGACCTCGCGGCAAGCGCCGACTCCGCGCAGAATTCCCTCTTCGGCGCCTTAGGCGCGCCCACCTTGGGCCTTCTCGAAGCGGAACCGGTCTCGTTGAAGGACAAGCTCGCGTGGGAGAAGGACTTGCTCGGCATGTACGTCTCCGGCCACCCGCTCGACTCGCACCAGGCGATGCTCGCGCGCTCGCCCTACACGCTCGCGCGGATCAAAGAGGAGCAGCGCTCCGGGATGACGGTCGCGCTCCCCGTCCTCCTCGCCGAGGTGCGCTCAATCCTCACGAAGGGCGGCGAGAAGATGGCGTTCCTCAAGTTCGAGGACAAGACCGACACTCTGGAGGCCGTCATCTTCCCCAAGCTCTACAAGGAGCACGGCGCCGCGGTCGTCGCCGGCACCTGCTTCGCCATCAAAGCGACCGTCAGTAAGCGCGGCGGCGAGCTCTCCCTCGCGGTCGAGAATCTGAAGGCGCTCTGAGTAGCGGTTGACGCGCAGAGCGCGGGTGCTACGATTCTTGCGTCGGAGATTGCTTCGCCCACCACGCGAAGGACCTCGTCGCCCCGCGGCCTAATCCGACCAATCGAGCGCCGCCTGCGAGGCGGAAGCCAGGTGGAACCGCGGTCCTCGATCGCCCTGGCGAACACGCGAATCTTTTCGCATGTTCGCCAGGGCGTTTTTATTTATAAAAATCATTTCTCACCCATGAGCAGTCTCGAAGCCAAACGCCACACCCTCGCCCACCTCCTCGCGGCGGCGGTTAAGGACTTGTACGAGAAGGACGGTCGGCAAGTGCTCCTCACTCTCGGCCCCGCGATCGATACCGGCTTCTACTATGATATCGACTTCGGAGCGGAGAAAATTTCAGAAGATGATTTGCCGAAGATCGAGGCGAAGATGCGCGAGCTTCTCCCTAATTGGAAAGAATTCTCTCGCCGAGAAGTACCCTTGGATGAAGCCTACGGCACATTCTCGAGCGTAGGTGGTATCAATCAGTACAAAGGAGAACTAATAAAAGAAATATCTCAACGAGGCGAGCCGATCACCCTCTACACCTGTGGCGGCTTCACTGACCTTTGCCGTGGCGGTCATGCTGAACATCCATCTGAGGAGATTGCTCCCGACTCCTTCAAGCTTGATCGGATTGCTGGCGCCTACTGGCGCGGCGACGAGAAGAATCCGATGTTGACCCGGATCTACGGCTTGGCCTTCGACACCAAGGAGGAGCTTGACGCTTATCTTGCCCAGCGCGAGGAGGCTAAGAAGCGTGACCATCGCGTGCTCGGCAAGCAGCTCGACCTCTTCACCTTCTCCGATCTCGTCGGCTCAGGTATGCCGCTCTTCACTCCGCGCGGCGCGACGGTGCGCAGCGAGATCATCAATTATTCGCGCGAGTTGAACCGCGAACTCGGCTTCGGCGAGGTGCATACGCCGAACGTCAACAAAGCCGAACTCTTCAAGATCTCCGGCCACTACGACCAATACAAAGAGGACATGCTCTCCGTACGCTCGCAGTACGTCGAGGACGAGATGTTCTTGAAACCGATGAACTGCCCGCAGCACACCCAGATCTATGCATCACAGCCGCGCTCCTACCGCGATCTCCCACTCCGCTACGCCGACTTCGCCACCCTCTACCGCGACGAGCGGCCCGGCGAGCTCTCGGGGCTCACGCGCTTGCGCGCGTTCGCCCAGGACGACGGTCACATCTTCTGCCGTGAGGATCAGGTGCGCGACGAGCTGCTCAAGGTGCTCGGGGTCATCAAGAAAGCGCTCGCGACCTATCGTATCGACTATTGGATCCGCCTCTCGCTGCGCGACCCGAATAAGAAAGAAAAGTATCTCGGTACCGATGCGGACTGGGAGCGCTCGCAGGAGGAGCTCAAGTCGGTACTGGAGGAATCCGGCGTACCGCACAGGCCAGTCGAGGGCGAGGCCGCCTTCTATGGGCCGAAGCTCGACATTATGGCCGTCGATGCTCTGGGCCGCGAGTGGCAGATCTCGACGATCCAGGTCGACCGCGTCCAGCCCGCACGCTTTGAACTTGAATACGCCGCGGATGATGGCAGCAAGCAGCGGCCCGTCATGATCCACCGCGCACTCGTTGGCTCCCCCGATCGTTTCCTCGGCATCTTGATAGAGCACTACGCGGGCGCCTTCCCGCTCTGGCTCGCCCCGGTGCAGGTCGCGGTCCTCCCCGTCTCGGAGAAGCAGATCGGCTATGCGGAGAAGGTCCTCGCGCAGTTGAAGGAAGTGGGCATCCGCGCCGAGCTCCGCGCAGACGACTCATTGGGCAAGAGGATCCGCGAGGTGAAGACGGAGAAGATCCCGACGACGCTCGTCGTCGGCGACAAAGAGGCGGAGGCCGGCACGGTCTCGGTCGAGAATAATAGGAACGGCGACAAGGTGACGCTTCCCCTCGACGACTTCATCGAGCCGACCTTGGAGCGCATCAACGAACGCGCGAATAACTGAGCGCAGCAAAACGCCGCCGGCCCCCTCGGGGCCGGCGGCGTTTTGCTCTGTGAAATTCGTTACGCCCCCAAGGTCGCGAGCGCGCGCGTCAGCGCGAGCTTCGCGCCCGTGATGCCGATCGAGTAGGAGGAGTCGACCGCGGTCGTCGTCGCCGCGACGATCCGCTCGAGGGTCGCGGTCGCGACGCCAGCAGTGATCTGCGCGATCGCGGGGTGGACCGGCGCGCCCTCGATGCGGTTGCGGTAGGCATCATCCAAGGCGCACGCCACCTGAGTGAAGAACGCCTCGGTGTCGCCCCCTGAGCGCGCGACCTCGCGGAGCATCGCAAAGGTAGCCAAGCGGTCGCCCGCGAGCATCGCCTCGATGAAGGTCGGCACCTCTGCCGGGACCTCCGGCGCGGACGCGTTCATGGGCCGGGGCGAGGGCGCCGCGGGGCGCGTGGGCGGCACGACCGGCTCGGCAGGCGGCGTAACCTCAGGCTGCGGCACTTGCGGCGCGGGAGCGGGCTCGGGCAGAGGCGGCGCGACCGGCTCGGCAGGCGCGGGCGCGGGGATCGAGCGCTCGACGGCCGCCTCGACCGGATTCTTCGACACTTCGACAGGCACGCGCGAGAGGCCCTTCACGATGTCGTCGATCGTGAGCGGCTTGTCAGCGGCGCCGAAGGACTTGAAGCCTTCGTAGGCAGAATGGGGAGAGGCGGACGGCATCGCGACCTTGGGCTCGGGCATCGCGACAGAGTGGGCAACCGGTGCGGACATAGGGGCAACCACAGGTGCGGGAGCCGGTGCTGGCGCCGGCAGCGGCGCAGCCGCGACGAGCACAGGCGCGCTCGCGCGCGCTTCATTCAGCGCCGCCGAGAGCCGCTCGCCGAAGCGGAGCGCGCCGCGGCGCACGATCGGGAATCCGCCGAAGAGGACGAGGTACGCGAGCGCAGCGCACCACACGACGAGGGCGACCCAGTAGAAGACGGTGCCGAGGGGCCCGAGGTCGAGGCCGGTATAGGGGATCTGCGAAAGATAGAGATACGAGAGCGGGGCCGCGACCGGATGCGCGAGCAGGGTCAAAGCCGCAGGCGAGCTGCCGCCACCACCGCCTCCCCCACCGCCCCCGCCTCCGCCGCCCCCACCGCCGCCTCCGCTCGAGACGGTCAAGGTCGCGGAGCAGGTCAGCGTGGAGCCGTTCGTCGCGAGGAAGGTGCCCGTGTAGGTATGGTCGCCCGTGTCGGTGGGCGCGACGGAGGTCGAGCTCGCGACATCGGTCGTCGTCGCGACTACGCCCGCGATCGAGACGCTCGCGATGCCCGTCCCGCCCCACGAGAGCGTCGCGGAGTTGCCCGTCGTGATCGACGTCGGCGAGACCGAGAGCGCGCAGGTGGGCGAGGAGCCGGGCGGCGTGATCGTAACAGGGGCCTGGCAGGTCGCGGTCGCCCCCGAGGCCGAGGTGACGGTGCCGATGAAGGTCGTCGTCGCGGTGATCGCGGGCGAGGTCGTCGCGCCGCCCGCAAGCGGCGTGACCGCGCCGATACCATTATCGATCGAGAAGGAGGCTGCGTTCGTCGTCGTCCAGGCGAGCTCCGTCGTGCCGCCGCTCGCGACCGAGGAGGGCGTTGCGGTCAGGGTGCAGGTGGGCGCGGCGGGCGGAGACGAGGTGATCGTGACCGGCGCCGTGCAGGTCGCGGTCGCCCCCGAGGCCGAGGTCGCGGTCAGGGTGTACGTCGTGTTGCTCGTCGGCGAAACTTGCTTGGAGCTATTCGCCGCGACCGCGCCAACGCCGTTGTCGATCGCGACAGAGGCGGCGTTCGTCGTCGTCCAGGTCAGGGTCGAGGAGCCGCCCGGGTTGATCGAGGACGGGCTCGCCGAGAGCGTGCAGGTGGGCGCATTAGGCGGAGGCGCCGGGCAGGTCACCGAGAGCGGGCTCTTGTTGAGCTGGCTCAGATCCCCCGTCTGGTTGTCGACCGCATAGGCATAGAAGGTGTGCGTAGCGCCATCCTTCGCGCTTGCGGGCGTGGGGACGGAGAAGCCGTGATTACCGGCAACGAGACCCGGGATGCCGGTCGTGCTCTCCGTCACATCGCCGCGGAAGACGCTCGTGAGGAAGGTGCCAAGCAGCGTCCCGCTCGCCGACGGACCGTCTTCGAATATGCGGACATTGGCCGGATCGTTCGGATCGTCCGGGTCGACGACCCAGCCATCGAGGCTGGTACACGTCGCGGTATCGAAATAGCCGCCGGCCGGGTGATTGGTAGCGGGCGGCGGCTGGTTCACCGTCAGCGTGGCGCTGCAGGTCGCGGTGCCGCTTGCGCCCTGGACGGTGCCGTTCACCGTGATCGTCTGGCCGCTGTGAGCGCCCGGGATCGAGCCCGAGAGCGCAAGGCTGCCGTAGATGTCGGTCGAGAAGGAGGTCGCGTTCGAGGTCGACCAGGTGAGCGTCGAGTTCTCGTTGACCCCGACCGTCGAGGGGCTGAAGGACATGGTGCAGGTCGGCGTCGCCGACGGAGGCGGCGGAGCCGGGGGCTGATTCACCGTGAGAGTCGCGCTGCAGGAGTTGGTGCCCCCCGGCCCCGTCACCGTGCCATTCACCGTGATCGTCTGGCCGCTGTGAGCGCCCGGGATCGAGCCCGAGAGATCGAGCGCGCCGTATACGTCCGTAGAAAAGGAAGTTGCGTCCGTGGTCGACCACGAGAACGTGCTGTCCTCGTTGACCCCGGTCGCCGTCGGACTGAAGGACATGGTGCAGCTGGGCACCGCAGGCGGAGGCGGCGTGGGCGTGCTTTCGCCGCCTCCGCCGTTGTTCCCGCCGCTCGTGCTCGTGCCGCCACTGTCGCCACCGCCCCCATCGTTACCACCACCGTCTCCGCCACCACCATCACTGCCACCTCCATCGCCGCCACCTCCATCACCTTCGGCGTAGGCATGAAGAATATGCACGGAAAAACCGTGAACTCCGTAGGAAATCCAGTTGAAGTGCGCCGCAAAAACCGTCGCCGAAGCGATAACGACGAAAAGGGGAACTAGTATGGTATAGCGATTAAAAGTGAGTGACATGATGGTGATGGTCCTATTTCCGACTCGCCTCTCGAAAGGAGACGAGCCCGAAAAGGGACCTCATCGGGGCGCGTAGCGCCCCTCCGAGATCGAAACGAGCGCGCTCACTCGATGAAGTGCTCGTTCATGACGCAATCAGGAACCGGGTTCCGCGCCCACTCGCCCTCGGTCGGATTCTCGGGCAAGTGGTTGAAGAATCTGAGCTCGTGATACCCCGTTTGACCGGACGCCGGCGGCGAGGACACGTCGCTATTGACCGGCACAACGCGTTCGGCATCCCAGACGCGACGCACGGCTGCCGGAATTCGCCATTCGTAGAGCCCAGTCACCGGGACGACGCCGACGATCTGCTCGCGCAGGATGTCGGGAGCGCCGCCATGCGCCTGGCTCGTCATGATGAACGAGAGTTGCATCATGTGCGGCTGGCGACTCCGGCCGATCTGACCCGCGGCGTATGCCTGACGGAACTGCGCGCCGTTGTCATACGAGACGTGCGCGATGCGGTTGTACACATCGAAGCGGTTCGCGAGCTGCTCGTTCGCATCTGTGCGCTCGACTCCCGGCAAGGCAAGCGCCTCATGTCCCCAGATGTTGATTTTGAGGATATCAACAGCAGGGCAGCCGCCTGTCGCCACCGGCATCATAGGCGGGGGTGCCGGGGGAGCACCAGCCGGAACCCCCGGGTTGATGCAGAGAAGCGACGCGAGCAGTTGGTCGCCCTGCACGAGCAATTGCTCGCCCGGGAGGCAGCGCCGGTGCCAGACGCCGAAGGCGTGGCCTTCAGCATCGGTTACCGCGAGCCAGTTCTGCGCCAGCATCTGGTCGGTGCAGGCGACGGAGGCATAGCCACCGCGTTCGAGCGCGGCCGCAGCGCCCTCGCAGCTCTCCCACGGGGTACCCGGGTGCGCTTCCGCGACCTGCCGGACCCAGATGCTGCACGAGACGCGCATCTGCCGCGAGAACTCGGCTGGGCTGCGCAGCAATCCCACAAGCTCCGGGATGGACCGGTTGCGGTAAGTGCGAGCGTAACCGTGCCCCTGTCCGAGCCCGAAAGCTCGGAAAGGCTCGAGGGACGCCAGCTTGGGCGGGTCCTCTTGCGGACTCACGCCTGGCGTTGCGACCGACGAGTATTGCCCCGCCGAACCCGGCGAGATGTAGCTAACTGGCGGGCTGCTCGCGCAGCCAGCCAGCCCGAGAGCCGCCACCATGGCGGCCAGGATCGTGTGGAGGCGCATAGCGCCCTCCTTTCAGCCCCGTCCGGGGCGGTTTGGGTTGAATTGTTGCAGGAAACGAGCTTTACCGGCGCCTACCAGGGGCCCGGGCTTCCATGAAGATCTTCATCAAGATCCCCTTGCGGAGAGCCATCTGCCGGGGAGCTTACTCCCCGATCGGATGGCTTTCAACAAAGTCGGCGGTCACGACGAACCGGTCGTCCGTCGTCGCGAAGGAGTTGCAGGTCGAGAGCGTGAGCACACGCCCGGCAACCGCGAGCGGGATCGCCGCGTTGCTCGCCTTCTCCTTGGCCACGGTGCGCACCGCATAGGTGTACGCGGCGTCGGATGAATACACGGTGATGAGGTCGCCCGCCGAAAGTTTCTGGATCCCGTCAAAGGTCTTGTACGCCTGGTTCTTGACGATCGGCAGATAGCTCGAGTGGCCGAAGATGACCACGTTGCCGTCCTCGTTCAGCTTGGCCGACGTCGGGTACCGCACCGCCCCTTTGAGGAGGAGTGCGTCGAGGACGTTCGTGTCGGTCGTCGCCGGGTCGGCGATGGTCGCCGAGAGGCCGATCTTCGCGATCTCGATCTTAACCGGCGCTTCAGGCACAGCCGGCGAGACTGCGGTCGTGGTCGCGGCGATGGTCGCTGCGGCGCTCCCGGCCGCCGCTCCGCCATCGGCTGCAGCGGCCGGAGGGTCGGGCAGGAGGTCGAGCCGCGCGAGGAGGAGCACCATGAGGGCGAAGATCACGAGGAAAAGCCCCGAGAAGCTCCACTTCCGGCCCCAGGCGCGCCGACTGGCGCGGATACCGTTCACGAGGACACCCATATCGTCTTACCAATCAGTACAGCATAGAGAGCCTTATGTCAAGTGCGCCGAGGCTTGACAGATATCTTCTCAAGTGGTAACAGAAGCGCATCCCATGAACCCCGATACCCCCGCCAAGAACGCATCCATCACCGCGCTCGCTGTCGTCGGCTTCGTGGCGCTTGTCGTCGTGGGCCTCTGGCTCGCGCTCTGGCTCGCCCGCTCCCTGACGGGCACGGGCGGCCTCGGCGCGGCCGCCGACTACGTGGGCTCCCTCTTCGCGCCAGGCCCGGCCTCGCGGCTCGCGGTCGTCCCGACCGCCTCGACCACGCTCCCCTTCCCCGAGGCCACGTCGACGCCCGCCGCGGCCTCCTCGACCCCGGCTGCGTCCTCGACGCCGCAGAAGGCTGCCGGCCCAGCGCCCGTCTACTACCGCACCGTGACGACCTCGTATCCCGTCCCGGGCGCAGTCAAGATCCCGAACCCCTCCGGGAGCGCGAGCTACTCCGGCCTCCCCGATCTCATCGTGAAGATCGTCGACGTGGGCTACGTCGACTCGAGCGGGAACTTCGTCCCCGCCTCGACGATCTCCCGCTCGAACGAGCTCGCCGCCGAGATCCTCGTGACGAATATCGGCACCAACCAGACCGGCCCCTGGAGCCTCGAGGCGAGCGTCCCGGCCGCATCGAACGCGAACCTGACCGACACCGAGACGATGGCCTCCCTCGACCCGAATCAGCCGGTCATGATCGACCTCCGGCTCTCGACGGGCCGTCCGCGCACAGGCACCAACGCGATCACCGTCACTGCCGACCCGGACAACAAGGTCCGGGAGTCGAACGAGTCGAACAATAGCGCCTCGGCGACGATTACGGTGCAGTAATTTCAAAGAATAAGAGAAAAGCGCCGCGGCCCTCCGGGCCGCGGCGCGCTAGCTTTTGCTCTGTTGTTGTCGTACGGTGCTTGCAGAGTAGAACCGTTCCGAAAGGAGAACATGCTTGTCTACCCAGAATGCGTCACGCTTTGGGAACCCTCGAGGGGTGTCACCGGAGATAACTGCCTTCCGCGAGCGGCCACAGCCGGTCGCCGCCCTGGCCGTCCGCCATCGGTCCGATGGTGTGAGAGAGAGAACCCGACAGACATTTCGCTCGGCATGGGCAGCCTGATCGAGATATACGAATCGAACATTACCCTCCTCATCGCCTGCCGCCACACGCTCGAAGTGGGCAAGCGTGTGGGTGCCTCCGCATTCGTGAACTTCCCGGCACCTCCCGAACCGATACCCGGAGAGGTGCTTGGCTCGCCCATCTACGATCCGATCGAGGGAAGTGATGTGGCGTTCCAATTCGTTCGGCTCCCAGATGCGACGCAGTTCACGAGGTTGCGACTCGTCGACCGCGATCGGGAGGTGCGCAATGAGACGCTCTACAGTTTTCAGCACCGCATGGATGCGGATACCGGCCATCTCTCGACCCTGTGCGCGCAACACCCGAATGTTCGGAAGGCCGTATGGGGCGCCCTGTATAAGAACGGGGAGCCCATCAAGCAGTTCCCTGAACCAGACTTCCAGCGCCTCACGGCGCTCCGGGCCGAAGGATGGCTTCCCTGTTGGCTTCTCCGTATGCTGAGCGATGAGGGTTACTCTGGAAGCCCCATCATCGATGACAAGGCGCGGCTTGTCGGGATGAATACAGGCCATGTCACCGGTCTCCAAGGGTCCGTGGCCGTATGCATCCCGACCAGCGAGCTGTACCGCGCTCGCCGGCGAGTGCATCCTCAGATTACGGATCAGCTCTCAAGACTGAGGTAAGATTCCTCGCGTCGCCGCCTTCGGGCGGCGACGCACTCGTTTATACGTCGAGTGTCGCCAATTTCGCGTTCGACTGGATAAAGCTCTTGCGCGAGGCAACGTCGGTGCCCATGAGGATGTCGAAGATGCGATCAGCCGACTCGGCGTCCTCGATCCGCACGCGCTTCAAGACGCGGCGAGCGGGGTCCATGGTCGTCTCCCAGAGCTCGGTCGGGTTCATCTCGCCCAAGCCCTTGTAGCGCTGGACGTTCGCGCGGGGGCTCTTCTTGCTCTTGGCGGTCGCCTCCTCTTCTCCCTCGCTCTGCTCGGGACCTTCGGCTTCGCCTTCGGCCTCCGTCACCTCCGCGATCTCCTCGGGCGCGACGCCCATCGCCTTCAAGGTCGCATCCTTCTCCGGTTCGGAGTAGGCGTAGGCGACCTGCTTGCCCTTCGAAATCTTGTACAAGGGCGGCTGCGCGATATAGACGAACCCGCCTTCGATCACGGGGCGGAAGTGGCGATAGAGCAAGGTGAGGAGGAGCGTGCGGATATGCGCGCCGTCGACGTCGGCGTCGGTCGCGATGATGATCTTGTGGTAGCGGAGTTTGGCGAGGTCGAAGACGTCGCCTATGGCGGTACCCATCGCGACGACCAGCGCGCGGATCTCGACCGAGGCGAGCATTCGGTCGATGCGCGCGCGCTCAACGTTCAGGATCTTGCCCTTCAACGGGAGGATCGCCTGCGTGCGGCGGTCGCGGCCCTGCTTCGAGGAGCCGCCGGCCGACTCGCCCTCGACGATGAAGAGCTCGGCCTCCTCCGCGCTCTTGACCTGGCAGTCCGCGAGCTTGCCGGGCAAGGTCATACCCTCGAGCGCCCCCTTGCGCAGCACGGAATCCTTCGCGGCCTTCGCGGCCTTGCGCGCCTTCAAGGCGAGGGTGACTTTGTTGATGATCGCGCGTGCGTCGTCAGGGTGCTCCTCGAGGAACGCGCTGAACGCCTCGCCGAATACGCTCGCGACCGCGCCGGTCGCCTCCGTCGACCCGAGCTTCGCCTTCGTCTGGCCCTCGAACTGGATCTCGGGCAGCTTCACCGAGACGACCGCCGTCAGGCCCTCGAGCACATCGTCGCCCGTGAAGTTCTCGTCCTTCTCTTTGAGCAGGTTCGCCGCGCGGCCGTAGCTGTTCAGCGTACGCGTGAGCGCCGTCTTGAATCCGGTCACGTGCGTGCCGCCGTCGCTGTTGTAGGTATTGTTCGCGAAGGCGGTGATGCGGGAGGTGATGTCGTCGACATACTGGAGCGCCACTTCGACCATCACCCCGTCCTGCTCTTTGTCTACATAAAAGATATTCTTGTGGACCGGCTCCTGATGCGCGTTGTAGAAGGCGATAAGCGAAGCGAGCCCGCCTTCGAAATAGAAGGTCATCGAGGGCGCTTCGACCTGCATATCGCGGAGGAACAAGGTCTCCGTCTCGAACGCGTCCTCCTGCTCCCGCGCGTCGACGACCGCGATCCGCACCGCCTTCACGAGGTAGGCCTGCTGCCGGAGGTGCGCGACGATCTTCCCCCACTCCCATTCGATCCCCTCCTTGAAGATCGTCACGTCAGGCTTGAAGAGGACGATCGTGCCGTGCTCCTTCGTCGTGCCGATCTTCTTCACCTTCGCCCTCGGGACGCCGATCTTGTACTCCTGGAGGTGCATGCCGCCGTCCTGATGGACGACGACCTTCGCCTCCTCCGACAAGGCGTTCACGACCGAGGCGCCCACGCCGTGGAGGCCGCCCGAGACTTTGTACGCATTGTTGTCGAACTTGCCGCCCGCATGGAGCGTGGTCATGATCGTCTCGAGCGCAGAGACCTTCGTCTTGGGGTGGATGCCGACCGGGATGCCGTTGCCGTTATCGGCGACGCGCACCCAACCGCCGGGGAGCAGAGCGACCTCGATATCGTCGCAGCGGCCAGCCATCGCCTCGTCGCGCGCGTTGTCGAAAATTTCCCAGATGAGGTGATGCAATCCCTCGGGGCCCGTGGTCCCGATGTACATCCCCGGACGCTTCCGGACCGGCTCGAGGCCCTCAAGAACGGTGATCGAGGAGGCGTCGTAGGCGCTTTTCTTGGGCTCTTTTTCAGCTGCTTTGGCCATATTCGATACAAAAAGTATAGCACGGATCGAGGCAATTCTGAAGCAGAGACGGTTGTATTTCTCGCAAAATGGGTCATACTGTCTCTAGACGCAACCAGGAGAAAGCCATGGCGCAGGTCATCGCGGAAGTAAGTCCGCAGCTCAAGCGGGCCATCATCACCGTCAAGCACGCCGACGGCTCGCGATCGTACTCGTACGCATACAGAGGCCGCCTAGTGAGGATCGGCCGCGGGTTTAGTCACGATATGTATCTTCAACCGAGCTGGGGGAGCGAAATGCTCCGCTCCGAAGAGGAATATCCGTTCCCCAAACTCAAGGCGGATATCCAGCTCATTTGGAGCGCTCGTTCCGCACTGAACGACACGCTCGCGGCCATAGATTTCGACGCATCGCCAGAAGCCGTACCGCAGCTGATCGCGATGGCGAACCGACACCTGCGGAACCCCAGGGTCTTTGTGAAGGTCGAGCAGATGATGCTCATCGCTGGTCGTCAGCCCGGGTTCGACTGGGATGCCAAGCGGGCCGGCAAAGTCGGCGAGCTTCTCAAGGCCGTCCGGCAGGTCCCACCCACACATGTTCCGCCCTAGCCCGCACCCGGCGCGCCTCTGGCGCGCCGGTTCCGTTTCTTGTCCGTCAGCAACAGATCGAGCGATGCTCCGCCATGGTATGCTGGCCCCATGACGGACGAAACGCTCGCGACATTCATGGGCCCGGAGGCAGCCGGAGCGGTGCTCCGCCGCCTCGACACCGGCACCGGGGTCGTGATCGTGACGAGCGCGGTGCCCGAGGAGCGCACGAGCCTCATGTACGCGCTCGCCCGCGCGCTCGTCGAGCGGGTCGGGCCTCGCTCGGGCCAGGGCGCTCTGCACGCGGCCGCGGTCCCGGTCTGTATCCTCGACGCCGCGGAGCGCGAGCCGGTCGCGGGCGCGCTCTTGTATCCGGTTGACCCGAGTGCGGGAGATGAGGCCCTCTCTGCCGCGCTCCGCCTCGCCATCCGCCAGGACCCGTATGCGCTCGTCGTCCCGGATCTCGCGAGCCCTGCGTCCGCCGCGGCGCTCGCCGGGCAGGCCGACTGGCACCTCATCCTCGCCGGCGTCGACGCCGCGCGCGCGGACGTGATCGAGTCCCTCGAGCAGGGCTCGGGAGGCAGCGCTATAGCACGCCTCGCCCGGGCGGGTGACCGCTGGGAATTTTCCGAGCGGTAGGCGGCCGCGGCCCCTACTTAGCGGATCTCGTAGCCCTTGGCCCCGAGGGCTATTGCGACGCGCTCCATGACGCCGTTCACCTCTTCGTCGGTGAGGGTGCGGTCCATGGATTCGAACACGAGGCGGAAGGCGTAGGAGGTGCGCTCGCCTTTCGTGAAAGAATCGAAGAGGTCGATGCGACGGAGGAGTTCGCCCGCTTCTTTTTGGATCAACGCGATCGTCGAATCGGCGTCCTGCCCTGCCGGGCTCCAGGCAGCGATGTCGCGCAGGACGAAGGGATACTGCGAAAATGGGTGATATTCGGAAAGCTCGTACCGCTTCGGGTCGTAACCTGCGCCGTAGTCCTCGAGCTTCGCGACGGTGAGGTTGTCGTGCGTCGGGACCCCTTCCCGTGCCGCTTCGGTCATGCGGAGCTCGAGGTATTCGCCAAGCATCGGGAAGACGGAGCCGACCTCGAAGAGCCTCGGCTTCTCGCCTGGCGGGAGGAAGAGAGGTGCATACTGCTTCGCCTTCTTCAGCGCTTCACCGAGCGTCTCTTCGAGCGAGATGCGGAGCACGGGGCGCGTCTTGTCGAGCGGGTTCGCGAGCCTGATGTCGCCCTTCTTGACGAACGACTGCGTCGAGACCTCGGTGAAGCCCTGTTCGACGAGCTGATCCTTCATCCGTTCGATGCCCCTGAAGCGATTCTGATCCGGCTCGCCCGCAGGCGGCGGGAGCTCGACGGGGTCGATTGTGTCGTAGCCCAGCACGCGCCCGACCTCCTCGGCGAGGTCCTCCGGGATCACGAGGTCGGTGCGCTCGAAGGGCGGCGTGATCGTCCAGCCGCCTTCGCCCGCGCGCTCATACGGGAGCGCGAGCCGCCGCCAGACGTCTTCGACTTGCGCCGCCGCGAACCGCGAGCCGAGAAGGCCGCTCACGCGCGCGAGTGTGGTCGATACCTGTCGCGGCGCGGGCTTGCCGGGGTATGCATCGACCACGCCCGCGACTTCGCCGCCCGCAACCTCGGCAATCAGTTTCAGCACGTCGTGCATGCCATACGCCGCGAGCTCGGGCGACGGATGATTCTGGAAGCGCGCGGAGGCCTCGGTGTGGAGTCGGAGCGCCTGCGCCGTCCAGCGCACCGAGGTGCCGTCGAAGTTCGCCGATTCGACGATGATGTCCGTCGTCTCCGCATCGACCTCCGCAGCCTTGCCGCCCTTCACCCCCGCGATCGCGAGCGCCCGGCCGGCGTGCATGTCCGCGATGACCGTGCGCTCGGGCGTGAGCGCGTATTCGTCGCCGGTAAGAGTCGTGATCTGCTCGCCCGCCTTCGCGGCACGCACGCCGATCGCATACTTCCCGTCTTTCTCTACCAGTTTCTTCGCGTCAAACGCGTGCAAGGGTTGCCCGATGTCGAGCATCACGTAGTTGGTCGCGTCGACGACGTTGTTGATCGAGCGCTGGCCGACACTCTCGAGCGCCGCACGAAGCCAGTCTGGTGAAGGTCCGACCTTCACACCCTTCACGAGGGCGGCCATGTACCGCGCGCACTTCTCCGGCTCCTCGATCTCGACCGCAAGCATGTCGGGACGTACGACGTCCCGACTTGGGAGCGGCTCGCGCAAGGGGTCGTGCCGCAGGGGCCGATCGAGTGCGGCTGCGAGCTCCGAGGCGACGCCGCGATGCGAGAGCGCGTAGCCCGCGCGGTCGGGCAAGACCTTGAGGTCGATAAGGTCGCCCACCATCTCCTCCACCTCGAACGAGTGGAAGGTGAACGCGTCGGCGAGTGCCTGCCCCTCCGGCAGCGCATCGTCAAAATATTTCTGCAGCCATTTGCGCGAAGCTTTCATAGATTATGGACGTCCGACATCCATAGATTGGGCGTCGAAGGCATAGACGAACCGCGCATCGCCGTTGTGGAAGAGCCGCACGTCCGGGATGCCGTACTTCACCATGATCATCCGCTCGATGCCGCCGCCGAAGGCGAACCCGGCAACCTGCTCCGGGTCGAGCCCGGCGTCGGCGATCACCTTCGGGTGGAGCATGCCGCCGCCATTCATCTCGAGCCAGCGGCCCTCCTTGCCCGGCGCCTCGTACCACGCATCCACCTCGACCGAGGGCTCGGTGAAGCCGAAGAAGGAGGGCCGGAAGCGCACCTTCGACTGCGGCCCGAGATATTCGCGATAGAAGCGCTCGAGCGTGTCTTTGAGGTGCGCGAGCGTCACCGCGCCCGTGGGGCCGACCGCGAACCCGTCGAGCTGGAAGAACTGCGCCTCGTGCGTCACGTCGGTCGCCTCGTTGCGGAAGACCTTGCCCGGCGCGATCATGCGGAGCTCCTCGAGCCCTTCGCGCGCCATACGCTCGAGCTCGCGCGCGGTGACCGCGGTCATATGCGTACGCGGCACCCGGGGCGGCCGCTCGTCCGTCCAGAAGGTGTCTTGCATGTCGCGCGCGGGGTGATCCTCGGGGACATTGAGCGCGGTGAAGTTGTGCCAGTCGTCCTCGAGCTCAGGGCCATAGGCGACGCCGAAGCCCATGCGGCCGAAGATGGCGGCAATGTCGCGGATCGCGACCGTCATCGGGTGCAGACGCCCTGTCGGTTTGGCCGCCTCGTTCATGTCGCATTCAGCATAGCAAAATGGTATAGTCTGCGCCATGAATCCGGAGGCCCTCGCCTACCCCTTCCTCTTCATCGCGCTCTTCTTCGAGAGCTTCGTCCTCGTGACCTTCCTCTCGAAGCCAGCGCGCTCCGCGCGCGCCCGGCAGGCTGCCTCGATCGAGGACCCGAGCCTCCCCACGGTCGCGATCGTCGTCCCCTGCTGGAACGAAGAGACGACGGTCGCCGGCACCGTCGAGTCGCTCCTCGCGCTCAAGTATCCCAAGGAGAAGCTCGAGATCATCCTCGTCGACGACGGCTCGACCGACGGCACCCCCGCCGCGATGGCGCGCTTCGCGGACAATGCGCAGGTGCAGATCGTCCGCAAAGAGAACGGCGGCAAACACACCGCGATGAATGCCGGCACGGCGCTGACCTCGGCAGAGATCGTCGGGTACCTCGACGCCGACTCCTTCGTCGAGCCGAGCGCCCTCCTCGAGGTGATGAGCGGCTTCACGAGCGAGCAGGTGGCGGCGGTGACGGCCGCGATGTCGGTCCACAAGCCGGACAATCTGCTGCGGCACATGCAGAACGCCGAGTACATCTTCGGCATCACGCTCCGGCACACGCTCGCTTCGGTGAACGGGCTCTATGTGACGCCGGGCCCGTTCTCCTTCTTCCGCCGGGAGATCATCGTCGCTCTTGGCGGATTCCGCGAGGCGCACAAGGGCGAAGACCTCGAGATGGCGCTCCGCCTCCAGCGCGCGGGCTACTGGCTCGAGAACGCCCCGCGCGCCAAGGTCTACACCAAGGGCCCGCCGACCTTGCGCAAGCTCCTCAAGCAGCGCGTACGCTGGACGACGGGCTTCATGCGGAACGTCGGCGGCGAATACCGCGACCTCGTGGGGAATCGCCGCTACGGCGCCCTCGGCATGCTCGTCCTCCCGCTGAACCTCACGACCTACGTGAGCGGCACCTTGATGTTCCTCCTTGCGCTCTTCCTCCTCGGGCGGCGGGCCTTCGCCGCGATCGAGATCCGGAGCGGCATCCCCGCCTCCTACGCCTGGCTCCCGCACGCCTCGGCGCTCTCCCGCACCTTCGACTGGTTCTACCTCCCCTCCTCGCTCTACATCCTGCTCGGCGTCGCGACCATCATCGGCTCGCTGACGATGATCGCGATCGGCAAGCGCGTCTCCGAGACGCCCGGCTCGCTCGTACAGGGCCTCCTCGCCTACCTGATCGCCTATGGCTTCATTGCGCCCCTCTGGGTGATGCGCTCTCTGGCCGATATCGCGCTCGGCAAGAAGCGCGCGTGGCGCTAAGCGTATGCCGCTCTTCGTACGGAACGCCCTCATCGCGCTCGCGATCACCGGCGCCATCGTCGGCACGGTCGTCTACGCGGTCGACTACCTCAACCGAGAGCGCGTCGCGGACCTCCAGGCGATCGAGGACCAGCTCTCGATTGACACGCTCTCCCTCGATACGCAGTTCTCCCTCCTCGCGAACGCGCCTTGCGAGTCGACCGCATCCTCGACCGACCTCACGGGCGAATTGACCGACCTCGGCAACCGCCTCGCCTACACCGAGAACCAGCTCGGCTCGGAGAATGCGCAGGTGGTCCGCCTCAAGCAGCAGTACTCCCTCCTCGAGATACGCGACTACCTCGCGACCGAGGAGCTCGCGAAGGAGTGCGACGAGAAGCCGGTCACCGTGCTCTACTTCTACAGCAACACCCCGGGCGAGTGCCCCGACTGCGACAAGGCCGGCTACGCGCTCTCGTATCTGCGCGATACCTACCCCGCGCTCCGGGTCTACTCCTTCGACTATCACCTCTCTTTGGGCGCCCTGTCGACCCTGATCGGGATCGAGAAAATTCAACCCTCTTTCCCCGCGATCGTGATTAACGGCAAGGCGAGCTACGGCTTCACCACCCTCGCCGACCTCGAGAAGCGCTTCCCGAAGAGCGCGCTCGCGACGAGCACCTCGAAAGGCTCTTGAGCCGCCTCTCGGATTCGAACCGAGGACCTGCCGATTACAAATCGGCTGCTCTAACCAGCTGAGCTAAGGCGGCGCTAGCGAACCTCACGCATCTCCCGCCGGGATGTCGAGAGCTCCACCTTGAGGTCGGAGAGCGCGCGGACGAACTGGCGCGCGGATTCGCCCGCGGGCGAGACGGGCGCCTCCGGGTGGAGCCGGAGGCGCTTCACGATCCGGGTCAGGAAGCGCTCGATCGCGCGCACGGCCTGCAGCGCGAGGTGCGCGGATTCGTGCATGAGATACCGCGCGGCACGCGCCGACTCCTCGCGGGCGAATGAGGCGAAGTCGATATGCAGCACGACGAATCGCGCCTGCGAAGCAGCTCGGTCGAGCGCCTCGCGGTAGGGCGCGAAGAAGCGCGCGCCCCGGCGCGCCTCGACCACGAGCACTGCGCCGTAGGCAACGAGGAGGAGAAGCGCGAAGGCGATGAAGTACATGGCTTAGCGGACGGAGAGTCGGGAGAAGGCCGAGACTTCGACCCGCTCGCCGAACTTCTGCGTCGCTTCGTTCAAGAGGTCGCGCACCGTCTTCGCTTCGTCCTTGATATACGGGCTCTCGAGGAGCACCTGGTCGCGGAAGAAGCTCGCCATCTTGCCCGCGAGGATCTGCTCCTTCATCGCCTCCGGCTTCCCCTCGACCTCCTTGGCGAAGACGGCGAGCGCCGCTTCGCGCTTATCCTCCGGGATGTCCTCCGTACGCGCATAGAGGGGCGCGGTCGCCGCCACCTGCATCGCGACTTCGCGCGCAAGGACAGCGAACTCCGGATTCTTCGCGACGAAGTCCGTCTCCGAGGAGAGGACGACCATCGCGCCGATGGCGCCGTCGTGGACGTAGGTGCCGATCACGCCGGCGGCGAGGACCCGATCGGCCTTCTTCTCCGCCGAGGCGGCAGAACGCTTGCGGAGGATGACCTCGGCCTGCGCGAGGTCGCCGCCCGCCTCCTCCAGAGCCTTCTTGCACTGCATGACCGAGACGCCGGTCTTATCGCGCAATTCTTTTATGAGATCGGTCGTGAGTTCCATGTGACGAAATCTATTGTACCACTAAAATCTGGGGGCGAGAGCCGAGGCAGGAGCGGCGGTTTTGCTGCGACTGGTGACCGGAACCGAAGGAGCGCAAAATCGCCGCTCCTGTCGAGGCCGACTAGCCGCGCCGGCCCTCCTCGAAGGCGGCGGCGAGCTCGCCGAGGATGAGGCGCACCGTCTCGCGGGAGGCGTCGTTCGCGACGATCGGATACGCCGCGTCGGCGATATTGCAGTCCGAGCTCATGATGGCGACGATCGGGATGCCCGCGTCCTTCGCCTCCTTGACCGCGTGCTTCTCGTGGCGCGTGTCGACGACGACGAGCGCGTCGGGGCGCTTCGCGAGCGAGACGAGGCCGCCGAGGCGCTCGGCGAGCCGCTTCTCCTCGCGCTCGAGGAGGACGAGCTCGAGCTTCGTCCGGCCGGCGCGGCTCGCGGCGCCCGAGGCGCGCTCCTCGGCGAGGGTCGCGAGTCGGTCGACGCGCTTCTTGATCTCGGGCCAATTACTGATCGTGCCGCCGAGCCAGCGGCCGGCGACGTACGGAGCGCCGAGGCGCTTCGCGATAGCGGACACTTCGCCCGCGATCTCCGTCTTGCCGCCGACGAAGAGCGCGGTCTTCCCCTCCCGCGCGAGGGTCGCGAGCGCGCCCTTCGCGGCCTCGAGCTGCGCCTCGGTCTGCGCGAGGTCGATGATCCCCTGGCGGCCCTTGGCGCCCGCGAGGTAGGGCTTCATCGAGGGGTGGCGGCGGCTCTTGGCCTGCGCGAAATGCGCCCCCGCGTTGAAGAGGCGCTCGACGTCTGCTCCGGTGGCTGCTGCCATGATTGGCGTACTGTACCTTAGCGGGCCGCGCTCGGCAAGCCGTCAGTCCGCGGCCTCCGCAGGCCCGACGCCGTCCGCGGAGGCGGCTGCGGCCAGGGCCTCGAGGATGGCGTCGATCCCGCCGGCGAGGATCTTGGGGAGGTTGTGCCAGGACTCCTTGAGGCGGTGGTCGGTGACGCGGTCTTGGAGGTAGTTGTAGGTGCGGATCTTCTCGGAGCGGTCGCCAGTGCCGATCTGCCCCCGCCGCTCGGCGGCCTCGGAGGCCGCCCGGCGCTCTTCCTCGGCGGCCTCGAGCTTGGCCGCGAGGATGGCCATGGCCTTCTCGCGGTTGGCCTGCTGGCTCCGCTCCGCCTGGCTGCGGACCTCGAGGCCGGTCGGCTTGTGGACGAGGCGCACGGCAGTCTCGACCTTGTTCACGTTCTGCCCGCCCGCGCCGCCCGCGCGAGAGAACTCCATCTCAATGTCGGCCGGGTTGATCTCGACCTTGGCGCGATCGCGGATGGGGAGAATGGCGACCGAGGCGGTCGAGGTGTGGATGCGGCCCGACTTCTCCGTCTCGGGGACCCGCTGTACGCGATGCACGCCCGTCTCGTAGCGAAGCGCGTCCCAGGCGAGGGGCGAGGCGATCTCGAGGGTGAGGTCGTCGACCTGCCGCGCCTTCCAGCCGCGGCTCTCCGCGTACTTCTCGTACATGTGGAGGAGGTCCTGCGCGAAGATCGCCGCCTCGTCCCCGCCCGCGCCAGCGCGCAGCTCGAGCACGACCGAGCGGGGCTTCGATTCCTCCTCTTTCTCCTTCGTGACGATGCGCTCGATATCGGCGAGGATCTCCGCCTGCCGCGCCTTGATGCGGGCGTCGTCGTCCGCCGCGAGCCGCTCAAGCTCCGGGTCGCCGCCCGCGGCCGCGCGCGCCTCCCTACGCTCATTCTCGAGCCGCTCGTATTCCTCCGCGAGGTATGCCGTCGCGAAGTTCTTCTTGAATTCGGGCGAATAGTCCATAGCAGTTGACAGCACACAGTCTACAGCAGACAGCTGCTCATTGGCACTGTCCTGTGTACTGGTTTCTGTCTACTGTTTACTTCTTCTTAGCGGCGCGCGCCTTGAACTTCTCGACGCGGCCGGCCTTGTCGAGGACGCGGTCCTCGCCCGTGTAGAAGGGGTGGCTCTTGGAAGAGATTTCGACCGCGACCTTCGGGTATTCGACGCCGCCCTCGGTGACCGTCTCGGCGGCGCGGATCGTGGAGCCGATCACGAAGCGCTCGCCGGAGGCGAGATCTTCGAAGACGACCGGGCGGTAGCCTGCCGGATGGATGTCCTTCTTCATTAGGCCGGAGGATACCACGCGCGAAGGCGCGGCGCAAACGGGAGCTAGAAGTGGATGAACTGGTTGCCGACGTTCACGAGGACGCACTTGTAGCCGTCGCCCGAGGTCGCGCCGTCGCAGGAGATGCAGTACTTGGTCTGCTGGCTCACGGTCTCCGTGAGCTGGTCAGGCGCCACAGCGCAGCTCGAGGCCGTATCCGTCTTGATAGTTGCGCCGTTCGCCGTGACCACGCAGGAGCTCGAGACGCCGGAGCCGCTCCAGGAGATCTGCGCCTGGCCCGAGGAGCCCGAGATGCGGCTCGGCGTCGCGCTAATGGTCGCCGAGGGCGCGCCGCAGCTATTGCCGCCTCCGCCGCCGTTCGGAGAGTTGCTGCTCCCGGTTATCGTTGCCGTCGCCGATGCGCTCCCGCCCGGGCCGGTGCACGTATAGGTGTAGCTCCCGAGGAGGCCGGACTGCGCGGAGCCCGAGAGGCCGGCGTTCCAGGGCGCGTCGTCCGGGTAGCCGTCGGTCCGGTTGTCGGTCATGGTGCAGGAGGTCGCGTGGGCCGAGCTCCACGCGAGCGTGTAATTCTGGCCCGGCGAGGTGAGCGCGAGAGAGCTCTGTCCATCGGCCGTGAGCGATACGGTCGGCGGCACGGTGCAGCCGCTTACCGTGAGCGGATCGTTACCGATCGAGCGCCTGCCCGAGTTATCGGCGGCGACGCCGTAGACGTTCACCTGATACGTCCCCCCATCCTTGAACGCGTCCGGGAGCGGGATCGAGAAGCCGTGGTTGCCGCTAATGCCGAAGGCGCTGTTGACGTCGCCACGGTAGACGTCAGTCGAATATTGGCCGATGTAGTTGCAGGCCCCGATGCAGCTGCAGCCGACGCCGCAGCTGCCCTGCGTATAAACCTGTACGTCGATCGAGGCGCTCGAACTGTTGCCGTCGAACGCCCATCCAGTGAGCGCGGAGCAATTGGCCGATTCGAAGTTCCCGGTGACGTTCCCGCCATTCGGCACTTGTTGTTGCGCCTTGCAGGTGCTGCTTCCTGGGTCCCAGTTGGTGCCGGCGGCACAGGCGGCAGTCGCGGTCTTGTCGTCGAGCTCGACGGCGGTCGAGCCGCTATAGCCGTAGAGCGCCATATCGTAGGTGCCGGGCGGGAGGGTGAAGGTATAGGAGCCGCTGTTCGAGCGCGTATTGGTCCAGTTGTAGCCCTGCTGCGCTGCGCCGCCGTAGAGACTGCCGTTCTGGTAGACATTGACCTGGGTCAGAGGCTGCCCGTCGGTGTACTGCGTGTTCTGCGCGGCCCAGCTGTCGGCTATGCCGCAGCTCCCTTGCCCAGCCGGGATGGTACAGGAGGTCGCGGTGATGGTGCCGGAAATGGCCGCAGGCGGCACAACCGTGAGTGTCGCGCTACAGGTGCTCGACCCGCCGGCGCCAGTCACCGTGCCGTGGATCGTGAGGGTTTGGCCGCTGTGGGCACCCGCGAAGGAGCCTGAGAGTGGAAGATTTCCATACACGTCGGTCGTAAAGTAAGTGGCGTTCGCGGTCGACCAGGAGAATGTGCTGTTCTCGTTCACTCCCGTCGTCGAGGGGCTGAAGGACATCGAACAGCTCGGCGGCGCGGACGCGGGGCACGCGGGGTTCGGCGCGCTGAACACGTAGGAGTCAAGGCAGGCGGCCGAGCGCCCTACCGGGCACACCTGACTCCCCGGCTGGCCCGCCGGATAGCTTACTGTCGCGATATATTGCTGCCCGGGAGTAGTGGGTTGAATGAGATTAAAACCTCCCGAACATGGCTCGGTTTGCTGAAATATCGCGCTGCCGAAAGTGTTGTTGTCGTAGTGATAGAAATCGACTTCGACATTGAACGACTGTCCGCCGCACTCATCCCAGTTAAATGGTATAGCCGTATTGCCGCTGCCGTCGCAAGTTGGTCCGGTGCTGCTATAGCAGGCGGGGACGCCCTCGCCGAGGCCGACCCGGGTGGGAGCGAGCGTGAGAGGTGCGCGTGCGGGAGCACGTCCAGTAAAAACAAGGCTTCCGACTAGCACGAGTACGGCGATACCAGCCGCCGATAGGGATACGGGGTATCTCTTCGAAAATCTAACTAGTTGGTGCGCGAAATGAGCGCGGTGCGTAATCATGTGATCATGGAGTGCTGCCTGCTTGTGCCATGGAGAGATTAGCTCGTATCGCGTTTTGAAAATTGGCTATGCTTTGCTTGGCGGCGGTGGGGTCATTAGCTGAATAGGCACGCTGCCACTCTGCGGTCGTGAGGTGATTGGCGAGCGCGAGTGCCTGCTCGAAGGATGCCCGCGCTCCCTCGTACTGTAGCGCATTCAGCTGCGCAAGGCCGAGAGAATTCCACAACCAGGGGATATCTGCGCCACCGGGGACCTTCTGCATTCCCTCCCTGGCCACAGCCTCCGATTCGGCATACCTGCCTTCTTGTGCAAGCACGAACGCCAGATCGTTGTAGCCACCCCACTCCGCAGGCGCATGCGGGATAAAGATTTTGAAGTCCGCTTCGGCACTTGAGAGGTCGCCTTGGCTGGCATCTATGAGTCCGCGCTCATAAAAGGCGCGGAAGTCGCCCGGATTCGCAGTGAGCTCCGCATTCATTTCCCGATAGGCCGCGGCGAGGTTGCCCTCGACGTAGTAGATGCGGCCAAGCTCATAATGCGCAAGGAGCGCAGCGGGGTCGAGCCGGAGCGCGAGCTTGAACGCTCCTGCCGCCTTTCCAAGATCGTACGCGCCAACGCCAAAGTAATAATGTCCTTCTTCGAGCGCAAGATTCGCATCCGTGTGGTTCAAATAATAGGCGGCGGCGTGGTAGCCGTGCGCCCAGGCGAAGCGAGCAGGAACGGCAGACCAGAAAGGGTATGCGCCGAGAGAGATCGCGAACATACCACAAACAAGCGCTAGCGCTATTCCCTTCTTGCGGATCCGCATAGGCTTCAGCATACATCTAACACACGGCCGGCTTGCGCATCTGCGCGATGATAAGCGCGATTGATCCGACATATGCGAGAGAGGCGCACATGTTAAGCAACAACCCGATATCCGGCACGAGTACCGACGAACCGCTCCCGAATAAAGCAACCAAGAATGAGCCGAGCGCTGCCCCGCAAGACGCGCAGCCGAGACCGACTGTCGCCGCGACGAATGCCCCAAAACTTGAGGCGATCTGCCTGCCAGGGACGAAGAATCGAGCGGCGATAAAACTCGAAATCAATGCAGCATTGACGCCCAGAAGAAGCGCGTTCAAGATTATGAACCACATTTGAACGACGCCGTATTGGGCTCGGATACCAAACGCGGGATGTACAAAAGCTACGGCCTTGGCGCTCACCGGCAAGCCGGACATGAGTACGAGCCGGAGCGCATCCACATTCGGCATATACGCAACGCACAGGATAGATAAAATAGCGACCACGCCACCGACGCTGGCGTCGCGCGCGTGTATAGGCACTGACCCGATGCGGCCGAGACGGATCATGGCGCAGGAGCGAGCGCGGCCTTGATGACCGAGTCGAGGACCGGCAAGCTCCTGCTCCCCACAATCCTTGTTACGTGCCCACCCGCCGCAACAATAAAGAGTGCCGGGGCCTGGGAGACGCCGAGCGCCTTGCCGCTAGCGACGTCCCGTTCGATAGCCGGCGATAGCTCCCCTGCCGAAGCCTGGCACTTAGCAAAGGCACCGGCGTTTAGGCCAACGCTGCTTGCCAATGAGGGCAGGCGCGCGAGATCGAGGCCGTTATTCGAGGCGGTCGCAGTAAAAAGAGCGTCGAGATACGCGAAGAAGGCCGTATCGCCTCCAGCACGCGCAGCGCACTCAAGCGCCTCCGCCTCCGGCGTCGAGTCGCTCCATAGGCCAAGCGGGAAATAGCGGTAGACGAAGCGCACCTGCCCGGTCGGGCCATACCAAGTATACAGCGTATCGAGCACAGGCTCGAGCCGCTTACAAAATTCGCACTCCGTATCGGCGTATTCTATGAGCGTTACTGGTGCCGCCGCGCTTCCGCGGGAGTGGTCGGTTCCCGTCACAACAAGCTGCGGCGGCAACGTGGCGGCGATCGACGCAGACGAACGCCCGATCCACCCGAAAGAAAGCGTCAGAACGATGCAAGCAGCTACCACAGCAAAGAGGAAAGCTGTCACAAAGAGCATCCAGCCGCGCACCGCATGCATATACGCGCAACTATAGCATTCGCGATACGCGGCCCTTGAGCTAAAATGTGGAGGCCCGCGCGAGGCGGGCTTCCGGAGTTGTTGGGTGACGATGTTCAGCTCGTCGCGGACCGTGTCTCATTGCCAAGATAGAGCGGGACGCACTGGAAGTCCCGACCCACCCGCGCTGGCCGGGCGAACCACACCTGCGGGCTAACGCGCCCGTCGAAGGCGAAGAAAGCAACCGATGCCTCCTGCGCCGTACGGAAGCAGCGCGTCTGGCTGCATACGAGCGTGCCAGGAGCCAGGTACCCCTGGAGCTCGACGACGCTCGGCTGCCCAGCAATTGCGGCTGTGAAGCCGCAGACCAGGGCTGCTGCCGCTAAACTGATGCCTCTCATGGCATGTCTCCTGTTCAGTTTGGACCTGGCAGGAGAATGCCATACCCAGAGGGCCCGCGCAAGTTGTCCACAGGGGGCTTGCAATTATTTCAATAGTGTGCTAAAAGATGAGCTAGGAGCGGCCTGGTCCCTTAGGCTGCAGTTCTATGGAGGAAGCTATGCGTGCAATGAAAGGCGTTCTAGCTGCTACCCTGCTGCTGCTCTTTGCTGTTCCCGCCATTGCGGGCCTGGCTTTGAGCAACTCCCGGGCGGAGACCGAGGACTTCGGCGTCCCGCCGACGTCCCAACTCCGTACGGGCGACTACGAGGCGGCAACGCCTCTGACCATCCCCGGAATCCGGGCCGTTATCGTGACGAGCCAGCTCGGGGAGATGCTCTCCTCGAGCAAGCCGCCTCTCGTTGTCGACGTCCGCACCAATACGACCTTCCACTTCGGAATGGTGGTGCAGGGCGGCCATTGGTGGCCGGAAGCCGGCCTCTACGGCACCGCGTATGACCAGCGCTTTGCCCAGATGCTGGGCGAAGCGACGAGCAACAACCGCTACCGGCCCGTGGTGTTTTACTGCGGCGGCCCGCATTGCTGGCTTTCCTACAATGCGGCCCTGCGGGCCCTGAAACTCGGATACCAGAACGTCTACTGGTACCGTGGCGGGTGGCCCGCTTGGATGAACGCCAACGGGCCGATCGCGAAGGTCCCGGTCGAAACCGGTGGCATCGCGTAACTGTCGCACCTCCGACGCCCAAGAAGCCCCCGGATCCTTGATCCGGGGGCTTCCTATTTCAGTACCTGCTCAAATCTTGGCGCCGAGACCTTTCAGCGCCGCCGCTATCTTAACGTCTTTCTTTGCAAGTGCCGCCAAGTTCTCGAATATCCGCCCGGTTGTGAAAGCTGTGGGGTGTGCAGTTAGATACGCTTGTACCTCGGCCTTTTGTGACGTATCGGATGCAATGTCAGAGAGTTGCTGTAAAACATCACTCGCTTTCCCCGGCTCCCCCGAGAGATACGCTGCATAAAAGAATCTCGCCCCTCCCTCCGCCCTTATCATCCCAAGGCTCTGCGCATAGCTTATCGCCGAAAGGAAGCTCGCGTCCGGCGTCTCCTGTACCGGCGCTTTCATATACGTCAGATTGCTGAGCAGTACCGCCTTAGAGAGGTAGGAGGTGGGTAGCAGGATGCTGCTTGCCCGCGGCGGCGTTATGTCGGTGATCGACTTGTTGAATGCCGCGATATACGGGCTCGCGATAGTCAGCGCTGCCGCGGCGAGTTGTGTCTTTTCACTCGAGGTCGTTGTGGCGGCACCGTACTGATCGACGAGCGACTGTATCTCGCTGCTCGCGATCTCTGATGCCGCGAGACTAAATGGGTATATGAGGTAACTCCGCTTGAGGAGAGCGATATACCGAGTGTATACAGTGGGATACTGCGCACGTTCGCCTGCCGTGAAGAACGGATCCGCGAGCGACAGGTCGCTTTGATTGTAATAGTCCCGCGCAAATTCGACGAAGGCATATGCCCGGCTGACGGCTGGATAGGCAGTACTGCTCCCTATAGCGGCGTAAAGCGAAGCCGCGGCGTGCCGGTCTGTCACGTAGGTTATCGAGGCGAGCGCCGTATCGACAAAGGCGAGCTGAAGCGGGTCGAGGCGGGAACGATCGAGATTCTTGAAGAGTGCCGCAGCCTGATCTGGCTTACCCTGTGCGAGAAGCACGTTAGCCTGTTGCGCAAGCGGTGCAAGCGTGGCAAGGGTCGTGTCTTGTATTGCAGTGGACGCGGCGGGGGTATGAAATTTATGCACATACCACCACGCGCCTCCAAGCAATCCGACGAGGACAATCGCCGTTACTCCTAGCACTACCGACGCCTTCTTTGAAAGCATGGGGATCCGCGAGAGTTATTGTACGCCTGTACCAGCGCATTCAGTGCCAGTGTCGCTATTGCACGGCGCCGGACCTCCGGCAGCTTCTGATCCGGTGGGGCCACTCGGTGATGGACCGGCAGTCATGTCGGCCTTCGCCGTCGACGCTGAGCCGTTTATGCTGAAAGGGACCAGGATTATGCCAAGAAGCGCGGACGCGAGACCAAGAGCGACATAGGTAGCCTTCTTTTGGATGACGGGGAGTGACATGATGCTCAGTATAGCCGACGAAGGCCGTATGCGCGCAACGCACAATCCACAGCTCTACGAGCGCCGATAGCGCCGGCGAGCCCAACGCGGATCCGTATGGAACCACTGCACGAAGGAGTCGCGCGGCGTCTTATTCGCCTGAAATGCGTGGAGCGAGCGCGGAGATATCTGGAACGCGAGCAAGCGGTTAGGCAAAGGCGCGACTCGCTTGGCGGGCGGCGCATTCTGGTCGGCATAGAGGCCCGTCTCTCCCCCATCGCCCTCTTTCCACCCACCCCCGAAGAAATACAACACAGCGATGCTGCGCATGCCGCTGAAAGACCCCGCCGCGTCCCCCGGAGCCGACTGCGATGCGATCGAGGGCACCACGCCGTTCGCAAGACGGTTGCGCGAAGAGAAGGCTTTGACTGCGTGATCATCGTGGACGAAGCCGGTGTGATCGCCGGCCGGATGATGGTGGAAGGCGACGGTAGTAGCGAACCCCGTCGGCTGCGCAAAGAGATCGGAAAAGAACAAATTCCACGCGAGGCTGAATAGAACGCGCACGCTCGCGTCCTCCTCTGGGCGCGGCATATATACGTAGCCGTCGTAGTCGATCGATTGCGCCCCTGCGCCCGGATTCCTGAACGCGTGGAAGCGGGAGTAGTCGAGCGTATCTGCGCACCCGTCGGCAAGCCGAGTGTAGAAGAAACGGTTGAGGCGTTCGGCCTGCTCTGGCTTAAAGAAATCATCGGCGACCACATGGGGGAAAGGCTCGCGTTCGACTGTATACGGCTGGGGGGTCAGAAAGTCGTCAAGAGACATAGCTTCGGCAAGCGCGAGGCGCCGTTTGTCAAGCGTATCCTTTAAAGCCCTCAGGCCTTCGAGCATCCCGGTCAGTATACTGGATGGTCAAGATAGTCGCTCAAGGACGAAACGATCGAGCGGCTCATTAACGAGCTCCCAGAAGCGCGCCGCGGTCTGGGTGCGAATGTGCGGATCAGAGAGTGAACCGGGCGCAAGGATGGCCAGCGGTATGCCGCTAGTTTCAAATAGGTAGTCATGCGCGTACGGTCCGAGCGCATTCAGCGCAGCCTTAGCTGCGCTATAGGACGCAAGCTCAGGCCGCGCTGTCTTGGCGAAGGCAGCGACGCTCGAGATCCAGATTGCTTTACGTGCATGCGCCGAGTTATCTCTTGACCCTGTTCGTAACCAGAAGCGATCTGCGCACGCGCGTGTCCACGCAGCCGCCGCGAAAACGTCAAGCTCGTACTCCTTAAGGAAAGCTCCTCGCTCGAGGCGCTCAAACGTAGAAAATGCGCGCGAATATGCCGCGTAGACAAAGACATCGACTCTCGGTACAATCGAGGAAATCTGTGCGAAAGACTTCTCAGGCGCACGCGTAAGGTCAAAGTGGTAGTTGATGACTCCTTCGCCCTCAAGGTCTCGCTGACGCGAGATGTTGACGAGCGTGACGCCATCCGGCTTTGTTGCAGACAACAGTTGCCCCAATTCGCCGCTCCCGCCCGCAATGAGAACAACTCGGTTCTGAGGGGCGATGGCCGGCTTAGTGCTACGCCGAAACATGGCCCTAAGAATTCTGCGCCAAGAACGTGATGTTCTGCTGGATGGCGGAGACCTTCGCCATCACCTGGTTGGCGTAGGCCTGGCCGGCGGAGGCCCAGGCGCCGCCGGCGTAGTACTTCGCCGCGGCGGTGTGGAGCGCCGTGTAGCCGCCCGCGCCCGCGCCGAGGTCGGCGAGGTAGGTCGACATCGCGCGGATCGCGACGCTCGGGTCCCAAGGGTTCGCCGAGACGCCCATGTAGAGCTTCCAGGTCGAGGGGATGAACTGCGCGGGGCCCATCGCGCCGCCCCAGCCGCCTGCGCCCGCGATCGGGCAGGAGACGACCTGGTGGTGCGGATCGAAACCGATCGCGTTCGCCATCGCGAGGAAGATAGGCACGTCGCGATTCGGGTTCATGACCTTCGCGAACGCGGTGCCGCTATTCTTCCCTACCCCCGCGCCGGTCTGATCGTTTGCGAGATAGCACTGCCCCACGTTCGCGCCGAGATTCGACTCCTGCGTGAGGATGGCGAGGACGAGAGCCGGGTCGACGCCGGTCGCCCGCTGCGCCGCCTGTGCGTACTGGAGCGCCGTGCCGAAGGGGATCGCCGCCGCGTCCCGGAGCGGGAAGAGCGCGGCGCGGATCGCGGCGGCCTTAGCCTGGTTCGCCGCGAGGACCTTCTGCTGCTCGGCCTCGCTCGCGGAGGCGGCGGCGAGGAGCTGCTGCTTCTCGGTCTTATTGGTCGCGATCTGCGCCTTGGTTTCCTGCACCGCGTACTTGGCGTCCGTGACCTGGTTCTGCGTCGAGGCGAGGGCGTCGCGCTCGTTGGCGGCCTGCGCCTGGCTCGCCTCAAGGTCGTTGAAGACGACGTGGAGGGCGTTCTCGATCGAGGCGAAGGAGTCCACGTCCGAGAAGAACTCCGAGATGCTCTCGGCGCCGAAGGCGATCGCGACCGGCGAGGCGTCCTCGAGCTGCGCCTCCTGCCGGAGCATCGAGGCGAGCGACTCTTTCCCCGCGTCGATATGCGATTCGAGATTGCTGATCGTCTCGGTCTTCGTCGCGATCTCCGAGGCGAGCTGCCGGAGCTGGATGTTCTTGGCGTCGATCTGCTTCTGCGCGGCGGTGATCGCTGCGGTGAGCGAGGTCACGTCGCCCTTCAGCGTGCGCTCCTGCCCCTGCGTTTGGGCAATGATCTGCTGCTGCGCGGCGATTTCCTGCTGCAGCTGATTATACTCAGCCTGCAGCTGCGCGCGTTCGGCGTCCGTGAGCTCCTGGGCGCGCGTGGCGGGCGCGTGGAGCGCCGCGAGGCCCGCGCCAGAGAGAACAGCCAGAGCGAACGCTGCAACAAAAAAACGCCGGTTCACGGCGTAGAGTGTACCACGCCCGAGCACGCCCTTACTCCGCCGCTTCGCCCTCCGCGGGCTCCTCCTTGCCCTTCTGCTCCACCTCGATCGTCGAGAGGTCGACGGGCGCCGCCTCCTCCTCGGGCTCTTCGGCGACCTCCTGGATAAGGGCGACGATCTCGTCCGCGTCGACCGCGAGCGTGACGCCCGCGGGGAGGAGCACGTCGCCCGCGCGCACTTGCTGGCCCACTTCCGCGAGCGCGGAAACGTCGAAGGTGAGCTCGTGCGGCAGCGCCATCGGGTCGGCCTCGACGGTGAGCTCGTGCATGACCTTGACCAGGTTCGCGCCGGCCTTGACCGCCGGGGACTCCCCGACGAACTCGAGCGGGATCGCGACCTCCACCTTCTGCCCGCGCGTCACCGCATAGAAGTCGACGTGCCGGGGCGTGCGCGTCACCGGGTCGAGGTCGACCTCGTGGATCAAGGTCGGCACCGGGGCGCCGAGGCCCTCGAGCGTCACGATCGACGACTCCCCCGCCTCGGCGAGGACTTTGGCGAAGGCGGCGAGGTCGACGGCGATCGGGGTCGACGCCTGTGTGGCGCCGTAGACGACGGCCGGGACCTTCCCCGCGCGGCGGAGCGCCTTCGGGGACGTGTGGGCGCTATCGCGCGCTGCTACCGGGAGATTCGGCATAACGGGCGCACTATACCCCGCCCGCGGCCGGGAGGCAACTAGAAGTTGCAGACCGTCGGAGTGCCCCAGTCACCCGTCCAAGTGGGGAGCGTGCCGGCGCGGCAGTAGGAGTTTGATGCACCGACGTAAATGTACATGTCATAGCCGGTCGTCTCGACGCCCGAGGTCGCGCCCGCGCCGTAATAGTGGTCGCCGTCAGCGATGAGAAGAGCTGGCATGCTTGCGATGTACTTGGGGACCAGCTTCCCGACCAAAGTCGCGTCAGAGAGGAGCACGTCGCCGTTTCCGCTGCCGTTCGAGGTCGGGTAGCCGCCGTTGTCGTTGTAGTAGAGCTCCATCGCGGTCTCGAGGGACTTTACGTCCGACTCGCGCGCCGCGTCCTGCCCGCGCGTGCGCGCGGTGTTCAAGGAGGCGAGCACGATCGCGGAGAGGAGCCCGATGATCGCGATGACGACCAGGAGCTCGATCAAGGTGAAGCCGCGAGCAGGCGAATTCATGGGCCGGTCCTCGGCGTGCCGTCGATATTCGGGACCGGCGGCCGCGACGAGCCAGCCGCCCCGCCGAAGAGGAAGAGGCTAGCCGCCCCGATGAGCGCAACGACCAAGATGACGAGGAGCGCGACTTGCGCTTGACGCTCGTCCTTCGCGACGCCCCACCTGATAAGGAGCCCCGCAAGGCCCTTCGGCCCCGCATCGACGACCGGCGCGCCGTAGGAGGGCTCCTCGAACTGCATGTCCGCCATATGCGCTAAGCGTACACTCCCGCGCCGCGCGCACCCACGCTATCCACAGCCCTGGAACGTAGGACATACTATGTCCTACGTTTATTCGAGATCGTAAGCCGCCAGCCCAGGGTCAGTCCGATTTTGCAGAAAGTCTTCAAGATCGCGCTCGTATTCTCTCGGACGATCTTCGAACAAGCGTGTGGTGAGTATCGAGGGGAAATTCGCGATGCCGCAATAATCGCGGAAGCTGCTCCATTTATCCTGCCCGAGATGCGCGAGCGCCGCACCAACATCGGATATCGCCCCTTTGTCACGCTCCCGCCACCGCTCTGCGCCTGGCAGATCGTCGAGCCCGTTCAGGTGGATGTAATGGAGTATGTACAGGAAATGCGCTTCGCGTTCGATGTGCACCTTCTTCATCTTGTCGAATAAGATCCCGCGACGGCTATGGCGTTCGTTGTAGTACCGGGCATATCCGCGCATTTTCTTAAGAAACAGCGAGAATCCGTCATCACGAGATTCCGAAAGAAGTAAATGCACGTGGTTGGGCATGAGTTTCCACCCATGCACTTCGACAATCGTCTCCCGAGCTTTGGACATAGTATGTCCGACATAAACACCGGCTGGAGCCGTGTCGTTGAATTCGTAGAGGTCATGTACGAACCGCGCGCGATCTTGGTCGTCCTTGAAGATATCTCGGCCGTCAACGCCCCGATATATCACGTGCCAGAGTTCCATGACCTCTCCATTGTAGGACATACTATGTCCTACATCTTGCAGGGTTATGGGGAGGAGACAAGCGCGGCCTGGACCTTCTCGAGCCGGGCGCGGAAGGCGGCGCGGGCCGCCTCGACGTTCTCGGCCTTGCCCTTCCAGAGCGCCAAGGCCTCCTCCTGCAGGGCGCGCGCGTAGGAGAAGGTCAGGGGCCAGGGCGCCTCGACGCGGCGCGCCTCGCGCGTGATCGCCGCGAGGTTAGCGGTCGCTTCGTCGGGGCTCTCGCCGCCCGAGAGGAAGACGATGCCCGCCACCTCCCGCGGAACACTCGCAACGAGCGCTTCGAGAGTCGCCGCCGCGACCTCCTCGGACGCGTCTTTGTGCGCCGAGGCGTCGCCCGAACGGGCCATCGCGGTCTTGAGGAGGAGGCCGCCAAGGTCGACCCCTTGCGCCGCGAGCGCCGAGAAGAGCGTCGCGAGCGTCTCTTGGATGACCGCTTGTGACCGCGCGCGCGAGTGCTTCCCCGCCAAGAGGACCTCGGGCTCGACGATGGGCACGAGGCCCGCGACCTGCGCCTCCTTGGCGTAGCTCGCGAGGCGCTTCGCGTTCTCGAGGACGGCGGCGGCAGTAGGCAGGGCGTCGCCCTCGATCCGGATCACGGCTCGCCACTTGGTGAAGACCGCGCCGCCCTTCTTGAAAGCCGCGAGCCGCTCGGGGAGGCCGACGAGGCCCTTGGTGATGAGCTCCTCCGCGCTCCCCGGGAAGGGCTCGGTCCCTTCGTCGACCTTGATCCCCGGCGCGATCCCGCGCGCCTCGAGCGAGTCGGGGAAGAGCTTCCCGTCGCTCCCCTTCTGCGCGAATGTCTCCTCGTAGAGGATGACGCCCGAGAGGTAGCGCTCGACGCCCTCCATCGAGAGGAAGAGATCGCGGAACTGCCGGCGGAGCTCGGGCGATGAGGCGATGCCGTACGCGGCGAGGCGCTTCGCTGCGGTGGGCGTGCTCTCATCGGCGGCGAGGAGGCCCTTGCTGGGCTCGACGAGTGCGCGCGCGGCGGCGAAGAGGTCGGTCATATACCTATGATACACTCGACCGTATGGATTTCTTGGCCATAGGCGACACGACGGTGGATGAGTTCATCCGCTTGAAGGACGCGCGCGTCAACTGCGACCTAAACGACGAGAACTGCACGATCAGCATGAACTGGGGCGACAAGATCCCCTACGAGTTCTCGGTGCGCGTCGCGGGCGTCGGGAACGCAGCGAACGCGGCAGTCGCCGCCGCGCGCCTCGGCCTTGCAACCGGCTTCCTCTCGAACGTGGGCGGCGACGACTACGGCAAAGAGATCATCGCGACCTTCGAACGGGAACGCGTCGACACGCGCTTCGTGCGCGTCAATGCGGGCGTCGCGACCAACCACGACTACGTGCTCTGGTTCGAGGCGGAGCGCACTATCCTCGTGCGGCACGAGGACTTCGCGTACGCGATTCCCGAGGACCTTCCCGCGCCCAAATGGATCTACCTCTCCTCTGCCGGGCGCTCGCTCGAGTTCCACCTCGCGCTCGCCGACTGGTGCGCGAAGCACCCGGAGACCAAGCTCGCTTTCCAGCCGAGCACCTTCGAGATGGCGCTCGGGGTCGAGAAGCTCGCGCCCCTCTACCGGGCCGCTGCGTTCGTCGCCTGCAACAAGGAGGAGGCCGAGCGCATCCTCGCCCTCCCCGCTGAGAGCGAACCCGCGACGCTCCTCGAGAAGCTTCGCGCGTTAGGCCCCGAGATCGCGATCGTCACCGACGGCCCGAAGGGCGCCTATGCCGCCGACAGCACGGGCGCGTGGTTCGTCCCGATGTATCCGGACCCCAAGCCCCCGTATGAGCGCACAGGCGCGGGCGACGCCTGCACCTCGACCATCGTCGCGGCCTTGGCGCTCGGGAAGCCCCTCGCCGAGGCCCTCCTCTGGGGGCCGGTGAACTCGATGGCGGTCGTGCAGGAGATCGGCGCGCAGAAAGGCCTCCTCGCGCGCGACGCCCTCGAGAAGCTCCTCGCCGAGGCTCCTGCGAGCTACGCCGCGCGGCCGCTCTAACTACTTGCTTAGGATCGACTGCTGCAGCTTCGCGAACTGCGCCTCGTTGCCGAGCGCGGCCTTGCTTACGTCGGTCGTGCCGACATGCACGATGACGAACGCCGCGCCCGAGCCGACGAGCGTGATGATGAGCACGGCGAAGTAGGAGTTCAGCTTGAAGGTCGCTAAACGCATGCGGCTATCCTAGCACGAGGCGCTTCGCCGCTGCCGCGATCGCAGCGGCGTCGAGCCCGAACGCCGCGAGAAGTTCCGCGGGCTCGCCCGACTCGCCGAAGCGGTCGCGCACCCCGATGCGCGCGATCGGCAGCAGCATGCGCTCGCCAAGAAGCTCCGCGACCGCCGAGCCGAATCCGCCCGCGGCCTGGTGCTCCTCGACGGTAACGACTGCGCCCGCGCGGCGGGCCGTGCGCTCGAGCGCTTCGATATCGAGCGGCTTCACCGTGGCGAAGTGGGTCACCGAAGCGGCGATACCCTCCGCAGCGAGCGCCTTCGCCGCCCGGAGCGCTTCGTAGGACAAGGCGCCGGTCGAGAGGATCGCGACGCGGGGCTTCGTGCCGGGCGCGCTGCTCTCTGCCTCCGGATCGAAGAGCGTAAGCGCTTTGCCAAGCGTAAACGGCGTCGCCTCGGTAGTGAAGACCGGTGTCGCCGCGCGGCCGAAGCGCAGATAGACGGGCCCCGCGTGCTTAGCCGCGGCGATGACGGCCTTCTGTGCTTCGATCGCGTCGCCCGGATTGAGGACGATCATGTTGGGGAGCATGCGCATCATCCCGATATCCTCGAGCATCTGATGCGTCGCGCCGTCAGGGCCGACCGAGACGCCTGCGTGCATGCCGCAGACTTTCACATTCGCCTCGTTCAAGGCGATCGTCGTGCGGATCTGCTCGTAGTTGCGGCCCGGGTTGAAGGCCGCGTAGCTCGTAATGAACGGGATCTTCCCGACGGCAGCCATGCCGCTCGCGACGGTGGCCATCGCCTGCTCGGCGACGCCCATTTCTACAAAGCGCTCGGGAAATTCCTTCTCGAACCACTCCGCCCGCGTCGATTCCGCGAGGTCGGCGGTGAGGACGACGATGCGCTCGTCCTTCTTCCCCGCGAAGACGACGCCCGCGCCGAAGCCGTCGCGCGTCGGCTTCTCTTCGATATCGTCGGCGCAGACCTTCGCCGAGAGCTTCGCAGCGGGGCTAAGCATATTCGTGCGGGAGACGGCCTCCGAGCGTGCGGAGTTCGCGCAGCATCGCGGCGCCCTGCTCGCCCTTCTTCCAGACGTCCTCGGGACCTGCGCCAGGCGGGACGCCATGCCAGCGGTAGTCGAACTCGATCTCGGGGACGCCGCGGCCGGGGATCGTGTGAGCGATGATCATCGTCGGCTTCTCGTAGATCGCCTTCGCCTCCTCGACCGCCGCGACGAACGCGCGGATGTCGTGCCCCGAGCATTCGAGGACGTGCCAGCCGAAGGCCTCGTACTTATCCTTGATGGGCTCTAGCGGCATGACGTCTTCCGTCACCCCATCTATTTGTATGTTATTGCGATCCATGATCGCGGTGAGGTTCCCGAGCTTATATTTCCCGGCGAAGAGGGCTGCCTCCCAGGTATTCCCCTCGTCCTGCTCGCCGTCGGAGACGACGCAATACACTCTGTTTCTCTCCCCCTGCATCCGCAAGGCGAGGGCCATACCCGCGGCCTGCGCGAGCCCTTCGCCTAAGGGGCCGGAGGTCGTCTCGAGCCCGGGGAGCCGCACGCGCTCGGGGTGGCCCTGGAGGCGCGAGCCGAACTTCCGCAGCGTAAGACACTCCTCGGCCGGGAAGTACCCCGCGTGCGCCATCGCCGCGTAGCGGACGGGGCAAGTGTGGCCGTTCGAGAGGATGAGGCGGTCGCGCCCCTCCCACTCCGGGTTCTTCGGGTCGTGGCGGAGGATGTGGAAGTAGAAGGCGGCGAAGATGTCCGCCAAGCCAAGCGGGCCCGCAGTGTGCCCCGAGCCCGCGGCGACGAGCATCTCGACGATCGTCTCGCGGATCTCGTTCGCCTTCTCGGCGATCGCTCGCACATCTCCATCGGTCAACGGCATGGCTTCATCATACCGCGCGTCGCCCGCCGCGATCGTAGCGAGCGAGGCGAACGCGGCCGCCGAGTCGGCGGCGCCGAGGATCGCGTGCCCGGCGACGAGCCGGTCGGCGCCCGCGTCGATCAAGGCGCGCGTCGTCTCCGCCGAGACGCCGCCGTCAACCTGGATCACGAGCCGCGGATAGCGCGCGCGGAGCGCCCTGACGCGCGCGAGGACGCGCGCGTCAAAGGGCTCGTGCTGCCGGCCGATGGTCCGGATGCCCATCAACTGCACGTAGTCGGGCCGCGCGTGCGGGATGAGCGACGCGAGGCGCGCGAGGTCGGTGCCGAGCCCGGCGGCGAGCCCGAGCTCGTAGGGCTTCCCGCCCTGCCGGCGGCCAAGCCGGTGCTCGAGAGCGGCGAGCGCGCGGAGCGGCTCGCCGAGCGCCTCGATGTGGAGCGTCACCCGCGAGGCGCCCGCGGCAAGCCACGCCTCCGCCGCCTCGATCTGGTCGGCGACCATGAGGTCCGCGTCGATTACAAAGCGCCCTGCATAGGGCGCGAGCACGTCCTGCAGCTCGCGTGCCAGATCCGCTGCTCCGAGACGCGCGGGCTCCGCATACGGCCAGGAGGCCGATGCGACGAAGCGCCCGTCGACCGCGTCGATCTGCACGACCGTGACGCCCGCAATCGGCGCAAGCTTCCGAAGCGCCGCCGCAAGCTCCTCGCGCGTCCGCGGCAGTATAGCGGGAATGATTGCGCTCATGGACGCAGTATAGCGTCGCACCTTACCAACCCTGCGCGCCAGGAGTCGATATTTGGCAGGCCCAGGTAGGCCGAACAGGATCATAGAAACCGCTCGTCGCCTCCCCAGTGCCATAGCAAGCGTAGGAGGTTGGGCAGTTGTGGAGGAGAAGCTTATAATCCTGGTCCCCGTTGCCGGCGATATAGAGGTAGCAGCAGGTACTGGCACTCGTATTCATCTGCGGGTCGGTGGGGAAGGAGGCCATATAACTCGGCGTGAGCCCGGGGATGACGTTGCTCGCCGTCACGCCTCCCCACGCGGGGCATTGACTCGCCCAGCCGTAATTAGAACCGTTGCCAGGCGGATACTGACCGTGATCGTTGTAGTAAAGCTCGAGCGCCGTTTGTATCGCGCGCATGTTCGATACTCGTTGGGCGTCGAAACCTTTCTGCCGTGCCGTGTTCAACGAGGCGAGCACGATGCTCGACAAGAGCCCGATGATGGCGATGACCACCAGGAGCTCGATGAGGGTGAAGCCGCGCGAGCGATGCATGGCTAGAGGGAGGGCGCGGTACCCGTCGACGGCGTCTTCGCATCGATGACCGACTGCGGGACGCCCGCGCTCCGCCCGCCTCCGCCGATCACCATCGGCATGACGAACGCGAGCACGGCCACCCCGACCGCTGTCCCGAGGAGTACGTACCCGGCGCTCCGCGCGTCTTTGGCGAGGCCCCACCGGATTACGAGGCCCGTGATGCCCCGGGGCGCGGTATCCGGCATTGGCCGAGCGTAGGCATCCCCTTGTTCATCTATCGTGAGCTGCCGCCCTTCATCCATCGAGGGTAAGCATAGCATCGGGGCCGGGCCGCCCGCCGAGGCACCCCTCGCGGGTGTGGATTACCGCCTCGCGGCAGTGCTACCATGGGCGCATATGGCTGACATACGCGTAGCGATAAACGGGTTCGGGCGGATTGGCAGAGCGTTCGCGCGCCGGTCGTGGGGGCGCGGGGTCGAGATCGTGGCAGTCAACGACCTCGGCTCCCTCGAGAACCTCGCGTACCTCCTCGCGCACGACACCGTCTACAAGCGCCCGCCCTTCCCGGTCGCGATCGAGGGCGGCAATCTGCGGATGGGCGATCAGGTCGTGCGCTTCTGTAGCGAGAAGGATCCGGCTGCGCTTCCCTGGAAGGAGCTCGCGGTCGACGTCGTCGTCGAATCGACCGGCTTCTTCACCGAGTTCGCGGCTGCAGGCGCACACGTGACGGCGGGCGCGCGGCGCGTCGTCATCAGCGCGCCTGCTAAGGGCGACGAGGGCGTCGCCGGCGCGACCGTCCTCATGGGCGTGAACGAAGACCGCTTCGCCGCCTGCCCGGTCACCTCGAACGCCTCCTGCACCACGAACGCCGCCTCTCCCGTGATCGCGATCTTGAACGAGAAGCTCGGCATCGAGAAGGCCATCCTCTCGACGACCCACGCCTACACCGCCTCGCAGTCGATCGTCGACGGCCCATCGAAGAAGGATATGAAGGAGGGCCGCGCGGGCGCCGCGAACATCGTCCCGACCTCGACCGGCGCGGCGATCGCGGTCACCAAGGCGTATCCCGAGCTCGTGGATAAATTCGACGGCATATCGCTCCGCGTCCCCGTCCCGGCGGGGTCGATCGCGGACATCACCTTCATCGCGAAGCGCGACACCTCTGCCGAGGAGGTGAACGGCTTTCTCCGCGACGCGGCCAGGGAGGCGCGCTGGGAGGGCATCTTCGCCGCCTCCGACGAAGAGCTCGTCTCCTCCGACATCGTCGGCGAAGCGACCGCCTCGATCGCCGACCTCGGGATGACGCGCGTCGTCGGCGGCAACCTCGTCAAGGTCCTCGCCTGGTACGACAACGAGATGGGCTACACCGAATCCCTCGTGCGCCATGTCCTTGCGGCTGCCGCAGCATAATCGAGGCTTCACGCTCATCGAGCTCTTGGTCGTGATCGCGATCATCGGGCTCCTGTCTTCGATCGTGCTCGCCTCCTTGAACACCGCGCGCTCGAAGAGCCGCGACGCCCGGCGCGAGAGCGACCTGCAATCGATCCAGACCGCGCTCGAGCTCTACTACAGCGACCACAACACATATCCGCAGTTCTGCGGCCAGGCGGGCTCCTGGAGCAGCTGGGGCGCGTGCTGGACGGGCGGCCTCGCCTCGACCTACATCTCGCAGGTGCCGGTCGATCCGCAGAACATCGACCTCGGCAACTGCGGCTCGACGCCGAATTGCCATATTTACGAGTACTGCCAGCTCTCGGGCGGCCAGCACTACGTGCTCGCGGTCAACCTCGAGAATAATCCGCCCGCGGCGCAGGGGAACCCCTCTTCAGCAGGGTGCGGGAACGGCGGCCCGAATTGGTATTGGCTCAGCAATTAATCTTTCCGAATATGGATCAAGAGCAGATCAGCTTCGATTCGCAGGACACGCTTCCCGCGGCGGCCGCCGCTGAGGAGCGCCGCTCCTTCGCCGCGCTCCTCGTAGAACTCTCGGGCGGCGCGATTGCCGACGAGCGCCAGGCGAGCTACGTGCTCCTCGGCGTCGCGCTTGTCGCGGGTGCGATCGCGCTCTACCTCCTCATCCCGGCCCTCGCGGGGAGCGCGAAGCTCCCTACCGGGCACGTGACGCCGCCGCCCGGCGCGCCGCCCGGCTGGGCGCCGCCTGCTTCGTAGCTGTGAGAAACGGCCGCGCACCCGTATCGGCCTTGGTATACTGGCAGCAATGGATTCGGATCCTGTCTTGAAGAAATTGAACGCGGTCGAGCGCGAGCTGCGGAGCCTGCGCGCAACCTTCGGCGCCGTGCTTATCATCCTCATTCTCCTGCTTATCCTCGCGACCGGGCCGGTCGTGAAGCTCTTCTTCCCTGCCGGGGTTATCGGCGCTGCCGCCGCGTCGCCCGCGCCGACCCCGAAGGCGCCCGGGTCGGCCGAGGCGAGCTCGACGGCAGCCCACCCGCGTTAGCATGCGCCTCTATTTGGCGAGCGACCACGCGGGCTTCGACTTGAAGCGTTCCCTCCTCGACGCGCTCGCGGCCGAGGGGCGCGAAGCGCTCGACCTCGGCGCGACGGCGCTTGACCCCGCGGACGATTATCCGGACTTCATCACCCCGCTCGCCGAGCGCGTCGCCGCGGAGCCGGGCGCGCTCGGCGTCGCGATCGGCGGCTCGGGCGAGGGCGAGGCGATGGCGGCGAACCGCGTCAAAGGCGCGCGCGCCGCCGTCTTCTATGGCCCCCGGAGCGCGACGGGAGCGATCGAGATCGAGGGCACTACCGCAGGAGGTGACGGCTACGACCTCGTCCGCCTCGCGCGGGCGCACAACGACGCGAACATCCTCTCCCTCGGCACGCGCTTCCTCACCGATGCAGAAGCGCTCGAGGCCGTCCGCATCTTCGTCGCGACCCCCTTCTCGGGCCTCCCGCGCCACGCCCGCCGCCTCGCAAAGTTCTAGCGCCAGGCCGCGCGCGTCACTGCGTGAACTTCCACGAGCCCAAGATCTGCTGCATGAGCGCGGGATCGCTCGCCCACGTCTGCGCCTGGTAGAGGTTGCCGTTGTAGACGAACCAGGCCTGGAGAGTGGGCGGATTGTCGCCCGTGGAGGTGAACTCGAGGCCTCGTGCGACATTCGCAACAGTGATCGGCGAATCATTCGCGACCGTCATACCTGCCTGCTTCTCGATGTTCGCTTTGGTGATCGAACTCGCATCGTCGCCATAGGCGGTGATGTAGACCTGGAATCCGTCGTCGCTCCCTGCGGGCTGTACGAGGATCGTCTCGCCGTTGTCGTCGAGCAATTTTTGCGTGTGCATGCCGGGCGGGACGGCGAAGGAGAAGCCGAGCGAGTCTTCGGTGTAGGTGCCCGCGTCGCCCGCGGGCGTCGAGCTCGCAGAGGAGCCTGCGCCCCAGAGGTCGACCGCCCCGCCGCGCCCGTAGCGGAGCGCGGCCCAGATGCCGAGGGCGACGACAAGGATAATGGCGAGCGACCAGAGGAAGTTCTTCATATGCCCTCCATGATACGCTACCGGCCCGCCGGGTAGCGGGGACCGGGATGGTGATATTCACTTGACTTTTACTATGGCGCTCCTATGATGGGAGCCATAGTTGGCTTCGGCCTCACCCCTGCAAAGGGGAGAATGTTCGCAGGGCCGCTCACACGAGACTGTGAGCGGCTTTTCGCAATTCGAAAATATCCATTATCGAGGAAGCCTATCTTTTCTACCAGTCGTCGAGTATCGACGACGCGAATCTGCGAAAGGTTGGCCAGCGTCCGCTTCCCGTCGACAATGCCTACGGAAACGCGCAAGCGATGCCCGCGCTGCGAAGTGGTGAGCGGGACGACCAGACAAGCGTCGGCAGCGAATCCGCGCAGGATGACAACCGGCCGGAGAAACTTCTCCCCGCTGCCGTCCTGTTCCGTACCCACATTGACGCCCAGCCGACACCACCACATCTCGCGAACAGTGTATAGTCGCGGCGCTTCGCGATCCGCTTTCTTTTTCTCCGCATTCCATCGGTCAAACTCCTTTCCCATATCACTTCGTCGCGTTGTAGAGCTGCAAGACCTGCGCGGCCGTGAGCGCGGTGTTGTAGATGCGGACGTCGTCGATGGTGCCGTTGAAATAGACTCCCTGCCCGGACCTGCCGACGTAGGAGGCCGCAGCACTCGCAGCTGCACTACCCGTGCCAGAGCCGCTCAATACTCCGTCGAGGTATATGTTCATCGCAGAACCACCAGAGTACGTCGCAACCAAATAATGCCATTTCCCGTCGTCGACACGCGTCGTCGTGCAGGCGTTGTGGTCAGAACCGTTGGCCATATAAAAAGAAGCCCTGCCCGCGGTACTGGCGCCGCAACCGTTGTTGCCGCTGCCTTCAACAAGAAGACCGTAATCGACTCCCAGGGGCTCATTTTCACTGTAAATAGTTTGAGCGGTCGATCCGACTGTTCCCGCGACTTTTATCCACGCTGAGATTGACGAGTTGGGAAGCGTTTTCACTATCGTGCCATTCGAAACTTTGACATACTGACTCGTCCCGTTGAACTTGAGCGCCTGCCCCACCTTGCCTTCCACCGGCGAAGTCGTCGTGCTCATGTTGATGAGCGTGCCGTTGTTGCCTTGGCCGCTCTTGTCGAGCGCGATGCCGGTCTGCCAGTTCATGTCCTTGTTGTTGAATGTCCAGTAGCCGACGAGGTTCCCGGGCGCGGGGCCCGCAGCCGCGACGGCCGCGGGCGTAATGGTGGGCGCGCCGCCGGTGGCGTTGTAGAGCTCCTGCACCTCGCTCGCCGAGAGCGCGCGGTTGTAGATGCGGACGTCGTCGAGTGACGCCTTGATAAAATTTGCAAATGTATTGGCCGAGCCGATGTACCACCCATCAAGCGAAGCGGTACTGAGCGAAAATGTGCGGCTGGTGGAAAATATCTGTTGACCGTCACGATAGCCACTCCACGTCGTTCCATCGTAGGTGTAGGTCACCTGATGCCATCTGGTATCGGAGATGCTGATTTGAGAACCGGTCCGGGGATCCGAGCCACTAAAGCCTGAGGCGTAGAATTCAATGGTACTCGGCACGAATCCAAAAATAATGGAACTTTGAGTACCGCCCGTGGAGTTGTTGCGCGACATGATATAGGTATTGGTTTGAGCAAGGTTCGCTGTCTTGAACCAAAAAGAAATGCTGAACTTGTTCGAGAGACGGATACTTGGTGCGTCAGGCACGAGCACATACTGATTCGTCCCATTAAAATTCAGCGCCTGGCCGATCTTGCCGAGCGTCTCGGCGGTCGTGGTCGAGGTGAAGCCGACGAGCGAGCCGTTATTGCCGTTGCCGGAGCTGTCGGCGACGTTGTTGACCATATTCTTGCCGTCGAAAGTCCAGTAGCCGACGAGGCCGTTGGTGAGGAAGGTGGTGGGGCTCGTGATCTTCGTTGGCCCCGCGACCGCGGTGCCGAGCTGGTAGAGGCGGGCCACGTCTGCGGCGGAGAGCGCACGGTTGTAGATGCGGACGTCGTCTATCTTACCGTCGAAGTATCTGCCAGATTCCTGGCCATTCGGCCCAGATCCTATGACGGATGCGTCCGATACCGCCGGTATGACCGTACCAACGCTCATGCCCGTAGCTTGAGCGGAGGTTCCATCCAAATAGAGCGTGGCGGTGCCGGAGCTCGTGAGGGTATACCCGACGAAATGCCACGTGCCAGTAGTCACGGAAAGACTGCTGTTAAAAGTTGCGCTTCCCGATCCCCAAGACGAAAAAAAGAGCTTGAGCCCCGAAGCTTGCATGCCGAAATTGGAAGCTTGAACGGTGGTTCCGCCGTTTCCGTACGAGAACACGTCTTGCTCGTTGCCCGTAGAACCCGCTACATAAATCCAAGCGAAGACGGATCGCGCGGACGAACCTGTGGGGAAACTCGTGGTTCCCGTCGTGGTGTATTGATTCGTCCCATTGAAGCTCAGTGCCCCGCCCAGCTTCCCCACCGTCCACGCGGGCGAATTCACGAGCGTCCCGTTGTTGCCGAAGCCGCTTCGGTCGTACGCAGTCGAGCCGCTGCCTTCGTCGAAAGGCCAGTAGCCGACGAGGCCGAGGTTGTTGGGCGGGCGGGTGAGCGCGGCCTCTGCGGGCGCGGGAAGCAGCAAAAAGGAAAAAAGGAGGAAGGGGGAAAATAGGAGAAAAAGGGAAAGGCGGACGCTTCCTTTCTCCCCTTTGTTACCCTTTTCTCCCTTTGTTACGACCTGCCCGTTGGAGAGCCGCGTGAGCCCTTGCTCCTCCAAACTTTTTGCAAACCACTTATCCTCTTCCGCTTGCGCGCGGCGAGCCGCGTTGAACCGATCGGCGCCGGAAAGGGTGTGATCCTCGCGCATCTTCTCGGCGAGAGATTTCTGCAGTTTGTCGAGCAGGAAATTCAATTCTTTGCAGCGCAGCCGGAGCTGGATCAAAAGGGGCAAATGGGAATCAAGGGGGTAAAAGGGCAGCTTTTCTACCCTTTCGATATCCCATTTCTCCCCTTCCTCCCATTCTTCCCTTTTCAACCCTTTTCCTCCCATTTCATACCGGCCCTTGATGATGTCGTCGCAATCCTCCTGCAGCTCCGCGTTCGCGCCGATCGAGAATCCGAGGAAGTCGTAGTATTCCTTCGTCGAATTCCTCTTCCACCCCTCCACGATGTTCTGCTTCACCGAGCGGGCGGAGCGGTCCATCTGATCCGCGAGCGCCATCAGGGTGCGGAAATGGGGCGAATGGGAAAAATGGGAGAAACGGGACGTGAACGCCGCGCACGCCTCCTGCAGCCGCTCCGCCTTCTGGTATGCGAGCAGCTGCTTGTAGCCTTCGGGAGCGTGCGATTGCTTGAGCGTCATACGACAGTCTTCATATTACCTCCCCGCCGCATAGAGCGCCTGGATCTCGCTCGCCGAAAGGGCGCGGTTGTAGACGCGGACGTCGTCGATAGTGCCGTTAAAATATCTCCCGTCGCCAGTATCAGCGCCGAGGGCGAGAGCCGTCGCATCGCTCGCCACTGCCGAAGCCACGGTGGTCGAAAGGAGCGATCCGTTCTGGTAGAGACGTACGTTGGTTCCGTCATACGTCGCGATGAGAAGAGACCAGGTAGTATTCTTTAGCAACGCGGCGGAGGTTTGTATATCTAGCGTATTGCCGATCTGCCATCCCCACGAGCCGTTTGCGAAGGTGATGAGACCATAGCCCGTATTGCTTATTAGGGATTCTTTAAAAAGCACGTTTCCGTAGTCTTTTAGAGCTGCGGGCCTGATCCAAACCGATACAGAATAATTACCCGACAGCCGCAACGCGGTGGTGTCTGGGACAGTAATATACTGACTCGTCCCATTAAACTTCAAAGCCCCGCCGATTTTGCCCGCGACTTCGGCCGAGGAGGTGGCGGAGAAGCCGACGAGGGAGCCGTTATTCCCCTGCCCGCTCGAATCCTTCACGTTCTGGATCAAATTATTGCCGTCCATGGTCCACCAGCCCACGAGGCCGTTCGAGACGACCGCGTTGCTGTGCCCGATCTGCACGCTCTCGTCGAGATAGAGCTGCTTCACTTCGCTTGATGAAAGTGCTCTGTTGTAGATGCGCACTTCGTCGATGGTGCCCCTAAAAGCAAGGCTTGTGTTTCCGTTGCCCGCGGCTCCTATACTCACACCGTTCGATGTGGTGTTCAGCGGTCCGCTAAAAGATGCCGAATTCCTTAAAATACCGTTTACATAAAGCGAATTGAGCGCCCCTTGGCGAACACCGCATACGTAAGCCCACTTATTTAAAGAAGCGGTCGCTGTATCGGCCAGCCGATCAACAACACCTCCCACCATGACATTAAACGCGTACTTCCCCGAGTTATCCAAAAGTACTTCATACTGCGAACCGCTGGCAGATCCGCTATCTCCCTTGTTGACTATCTCCCTGTAATTGCTGTTCTCGATCGGGTAGGCCCATGCGCATATGCCGAAGTCGGTGCTCGGGAAACTGAGTGCCGCTACATTTCCCAGAGAAATATAATTCGTCCCATTGAACGACAGCGCATTCCCATACTTCCCCTTCACCCAGCTCGGCGCATTGACGAGCGTACCGGTGTTCTTGTTGCCGGAAATGTCGGCGGTGGTGTTGCCCGTTCCTTCGTTGAATGGCCAGTACCCCACGAGCCCGCTGCCGATGCCGGCGGTGGGGGTGAGGACGATGGGCGCGGTGCCGAGGGTCGCCTTCACTTGCGTCGTGCCGAGCTGGTAGAGCTTCAGGACGTCCGCCGCCGATAGCGCGCGGTTGTAGATGCGGACGTCGTCGATCGCGCCATCTATACCGGCTATGTTCCAGGTGGTGCCGTTCATGGGGAAACTGGGATTGCCGCCAGCCGCAAGGTAATTATTCGCGCTCGAATCGTCTTCGACTCCATTCACATAGACTTGCCAATTGCCGTCGAAGTTTCCGCCGCCGCCGGTGTATGAAAATGTACCGCATATGAAATACCACGTATTGAGGGCGATGGTCGTGTTACCCGCCGCGCCCACCGCAGTGCCGGCTGTATTGTAGATAAACACCGCTTTGTTTGCCGACAAGTGAAAATTTGCGATTTGTATCGACGCGCCGAATGTCGCATTCGATGATCTTGTCGTGAGGATTGTTCCGCCCGCGCCGGTGCCTGCCACTCCGGCGAAATTGCCGCCATTGTATGAATTGAGTTTTATCCACGCGCACTGCGTCGTAGAAAATTGAACGGCCTTAGTCGAGGTTGCCTGCACCTGTTGATTGGATGCCGAGCTTAGTAACAGCGCGCTGCCAAACTTCCCCGTCGTCCAGGTGGCGGGGCCATTGACGACTACGCCGGCAACACCGTTACCCGAAACATCATGCGCGAGCGAGCCCGAGCCTTCGTTGAACTGCCAGTAGCCGACGAGGCCGAGATTGTTGGCGGGGCGGGTGAGGACGCTCGCGTGCGCCGAAGCAGGCAGCAAGAAAAGGGCGGCAACGAGAAGAACGGGGGGAAAGAGGTGTTTCAGGAGGCTTAGCCTCGTGATTTTTCCGCTATTCACTTGACGTTCAGAATGGGTCATATATACTCTAGTCACAAACGGCCTCACGGCTTGCCCCCGCCTCCCGGCGGGGGAGAACTTTTTAAGGTGGGGAAATTCGCGGCGACGGTTTCCCCGACGAGAAGATCGAATTCCTTTTTGCCGAGTATGCCGATGCGATTCGTCAGTCGTTTAGAATCCAAAAGGCGCAACTGCGAGAGTATCGCGACGGCTTGTTCACCGTCCACGATGCCCACCGGCCAATAATAGCTTCCGCGCTTGGATGTCGTCGAGAGCGGCAGAGCGAGAAAAATCTGCGGATTGTACTTTTTCAGTATCACGACAGGGCGCTGGAATAGCTCATTCGTCCCATCCTGCTCGAAGCCCACGTTCACTCCAAGAGAACACCACCAGATCTCACGCTCGTAGAAATAGAGTGCGCCCGTGTCGTGCTCGTTGATGCGCTTCTTCTCTCCATTCCATGTATCGAAATCTTTTCGCATACTCATGTCATACTATCGCTCCGCCCACCTTCCCCGCCACCCAGCTCGGCGAACCGACGAGCGTACCCGTGTTGCCAGCACCAGAGGTGTCGTGCGCGAGCGAGCCCGAGCCTTCGTTGAATTGCCAGTACCCCACGAGGCCCAAATTGTTGGCCGGGCGGGTGAGGACGCTCGCGTGCGCGAGCGGAGGAAGCAAGAATAAGGTAGCAAGCATAAAGGGAGACGCGCAAAGCAGCGCTCTCTTGAGCCCTTTATACTTCATACTTTCTACTGCCTCACGATTTGCTATACTGCTGCCATGACCAAACAGACCTTCCAGCTTGTCTTCGAATCCGATCCGCAAGGCGGGTACACCGTTACGGTGCCTGCGCTTCCTGGCTGCGTCACCTACGGCGCCGACATGAACGAGGCGCGCGCGATGGCGCGCGAGGCGATCGAACTGTATTTGGAAGACATGGAGGCAGCGGGTGAAAAAGCGCCCGAAGCCGACACGACGCTCCTGGGAAGCATCGAGGTGGGAATTGCCCGATAGTATATGGCCGGCGTTTCGGCCCGCACTTTGTGCCGCGCGCTTGAGCGGGAAGGATACATATTCCAAAGGCAAAAAGGCAGTCACCGCATCTACTATCGGGAGCACGACAAGCGGCGCGTCACCGTCCCGATGCACACGGGAGATCTGCCCGAGAGCACGCTGCGATCGATTTTGAAACAGAGCGGACTCTCGTCGAGGGATTTGTAGCGATTCTTTTTTCTCCATACTTTCTTCTTTATACTTCTTACTTTCCACTTTTCTCATATCAATGCCCGAGCTTGTAGAGCTGTACTGGAGCTGTATGAATTCAGATATAACCAAGCGCAGGCTGCCATGCCGGTGGCGGCGCTCACATTGAGCGACGAGGCATTGCCCGCATCGACACACTGATTCGTCCCATTGAACGACAGCGCCCCGTTCACCTTCCCTTTCACCCACGTCGGCGCATTGACGAGCGTGCCGTTGTTGCCCTGCCCCGAGCGGTCGTGCGCGACGGTGCCCGAGCCTTCGTCGAAATTCCAGTAGCCGACGAGGCCCAAATTGTTCGGCGGGCGGGTGAAGGCGGAGGCGTGCGCTTCGGCGGGGAAAAGGAAAAGGGTAGAAAGGGGGAGCAGCGGGAGGAAGAGGAAGAAAGGGAGAAAAAGGGAGAAACGCTTCGCCGCGAGGCTCTGCCTCACGAGCCGGCCGCTATTCACTTGACGTTTAGAATGGGTCATATATAGTGGCTGTGTCAGACCTCAGGGGCCGGCTCGTCCGGCCCCTTGATCTTTTCCGCGAAGGCCCTGAGCCGCCGCAGATCTATATACTTCGCGCGATCAAGCAGTTCCTTCGAGACATGGCCGCGCGTCGAGAGGACGAACACGCGCTTCCCTGCCTGTTTCAGAAGGTCGATGAGATACGCGAAGTCTGAATCACCCGAGAACAGCAAAAATACGTCGAAATTCTCTTTGAGCCTGAAGGCATCGAGCGCGAGTTCCACATCAAGATTGCCCTTGGGGATCTGGGCACCGCCGCCGGTTTTTATGAACTTCACCTCTTTCGCAGTTACCTCGTAGCCGAGAGATTGCAGCTTCTGGAGAAAGGATACTTGCTTTGCGAGCGCGCCGACTTTGCCGGTGTAATAGTACATGCCCTTTATATCGATCTCCCCTTTCAGATACCCGGCGAGCCTGCCAAAGTCGATACGCCACCCGAGCGTGCGCTGCGAGTAAAAAATATTCGCCGCGTCGATAAAAACGCCCACCCTGCCTCGTATGTCGTACCGGCTAAGCATAGTGCGAAATCTGGATCACCGACGGTCTTGCAGAGGCTGGTTGACGAACTGACGGGGCAACGGACGAAACCGCTGAGGGGCGTGCGCGCCGCTGGCGTCTTCTACGCACACACCAGATTTTTTTGGAAGACGCGACCGCACGACCCCAAACGAGAGCTATGGTGTGGATACTCTCGCCCGCCCCCATCAAGTCACCAACCATCGCCATTTTAGCAACCCAGCTTCTTTCTTCAATCCCATCCAGGAACTTCTCCTCTGTGCAGAGTCGCCGCATAACCTAGTTAATTGCCGCTTGCGGCCGGGGCGCTCGCGGTGGTATCGGTCGTCGCCGCTGCACTCGTCGTAGTGGTATCGGTGGTTGCGGAGGTCGGGGTGGGTGCGGTCGTCGTATCAGTGGTGCTCGTCGTCGGAGGAGCGGTCGAGGTGTCGGCCGGGGCGGTGTTGGAGGAGGCGACGGATCCGCTCGTGCTTGCAGAAGGCGTGGAGGAGGCGGTGGTGTCTGGGGTGGAGGAGCCTGCAGCGGTGACGGTGACCACGCGGGAGGCGGTGCCGGTATTGCCGGCGGCGTCGGTCGCTGAGTAGGTGAGGGTGTAGAGGCCGGGGGTTGCGGGGTCGACGGCGCCCGAGACGACGATCTTGGCGGTCAGGTCGCCGTCGGTGTCGTCTGTAGCGGTCGCACCAGGGTCGGTGAAGGCGGCGCCCTGGGTGATGTTCATCGCTGCGGAGCCGAGGAGGGTGACGACGGGGGGAGTGACGTCGGTGGAGGTGGAGGGGGTGGAGGAGGCGGTGCTCGCGGCGCCAGTCGAGCTCTGGCTCGTGACGGTCGTGTCGGCGGTCGTGACGCCGGGGAGCGCGGCGGCGCCCGCGCCCGAGACCGCCGCGGCGAGCTGGTCGCCCGTGATGCAGACGTCCGCGCCCGCCGCGTCCTTGACGCAGAGCTCGTTTGTGTGGATCACGGCGGCGAAGAGGTTGCCTATCCCATTCCCGCTATTCGCGAGCCAGCTCGTGATATGCGCAAAGAGGCTCCCGAAGAACCCTTGCGCGAACGCCTGCGCGGCGTCCAAGGGCGTTGTCGTGCTCGCGATGTCGAGGGTGGAGGACGCGACGGCCGCGAGGTCGAGGTTCACGCCCTGGAGGGCGGCGAGGGAGGACCGGAGCGTAGCGATACTCGTACCCTGAGCAGCGGTGGTGGAGGCATTGGCGTCGACCTCGGCGGCGAGCGCGTTGACTGCCGCCAGGTCGTGGAGTCCGAGCGTATAGAGGTCGACGCCGCCGCCCGGCGCGAGCGCATCGGACGGCGCACTCAAGGTCGTCGTCGCATCACCGGACTCGACGACGACCGGCTCATCCGGGACGATGTACGCGGCCGCGTCCACCGCCGCGCCGCCCACCGTGAGCAGCGTGGTGGCGGACGGCAGATACGTGTTGTGGGCGTAGATGCCGTTGCCGACGAAGTTGCGCGTGCCGGCGACCTCAATGTCGAACACCTCCTCGCGCCCGACCGACGCGATCGAGACGATGTCGTCCCAGAGCACGGCGTCCTCAACGCCGTCCGTCGCGCGCGCGAGGACCTCGTCAGCGGCGACGGCAAGTAGCATGCCCGGCGCGAGCTCGGATACCTTGCGCCAGCGCGCGCGATCTCCGGAAAGGTTTTTGAGCGGCATGGTCATGTTCATAGGCGCGGGGCGCGGGCAGCGGCGGGAAGCGCGGCGTCCGCCTGCCGCCACTTCTTCCACGACTGCTCGAGCCGGAAGCTCTTCGTACGGCTCTCGGCATACCGCACGACGAGCTCGTCGATGATGCTGTCGGGATCGGCCTTCGCGCCGTGCATCCCCTTCGCATGCTCGAGGTAGATGATCATCTTGTTGCAGCCGCTCATGGCGCGCTCCAGGTGGCCGAGTCCCTTCGCGAAGTCCGCGAAGCGGATCGAATGCGCCTCGCCTATCGCAAGCGGTACGTTCATGGCGCAATCGGTCATGCCGTCCAGGAACGGATACTTGAGCGCAGCCAGCTTCGGGCGCACGTTCTTCATCACGATGACCGCGCACTCGAGCGTCTTCTGGTAGATATCGAGGTCGCGGAAGGTCTTCACCGGCTTCTTCGGCGCGAACTGCCGCCGCTCATACTTGGACTTGTAGTAATTCATAATCATACGATAACCGGCTTGGCGGCATGCTCGCGCGGCACCTCGGCCGTCGTGCCGTCCCTGAAGTGGACATAGCGCCGCCGCGGCTTCTTCCCGGAAGCCGGGCGCAGCTTTTTGACCACATGGAGCGGATAGAACTCGTAGTAATCCTGATCGTCGAACCACGCGCACTTGAACTCGAAGAGCCGGAGCCCCGTGAGCCGGGAGAGTGCGAGCGCGTACCAAGTGAGCTGCTCGACGGGCCGCTCTTTGGAAGCGCCGGGCTTGTAGTCGAGGATGTGGACCATGCCGTTCCTCACTTGCACGAGGTCGATATGGCCCGTGAGGAGCTGCGGCAGCTGCCGCGGCTGTTTGTCCCCCTTCATCGAGACGCGGCCGTCGTCCGTGATCTTGAACTTGAGCTCGTTCTCGAGGTGCTCGACGTCCTCGCGGCGGATATATACCGGCACCTCGGTCGCCACCGTCACGCTGTCGTTCGCGATCATGAAGCGCTGGAGCGCCTCGTGGCGGTCGAGGTTGCGCTCGACTGCGGGCAGGACGAACGCGGCGAGGTCATTCGCGAAGTTGTGCTTCCCCTTCACGATCATGTCGGCCGCGTCGAACCGGCTCCTCACCTCGCTCATGCGCGCGCCCTCGTCGAAGTACTGGTGCGGGGTCTCGCTCGACACCGCGTCGAGGTACTGCTTCAGCCGTTCGAGGCGCCGGTTGCCGAACTCCTCGAGCGAGAGGAACATCTTGGCGCGATGATAGCGGAAGCGATAGAGCTGGCGGTGCGCCATGGTCACGACCTCGACCGTCTCGGCGGGGCGCAAGAGCTTCACCGCGTAGGGGCGCATGCGCTCGTAGCGGCAGAGCGGCTTGTACTGCTCTACCCACGCGGCGAGGGTCTCGGGCGTGGGCGCAAGCACGCCCGCGTCGTCGGCGAACTTTTTCTTCAAGAGCCGGCAGGTCTCCTCGAGCGTGCAGCCGAGATTGTAGTAGCTCATGCCTTCGATGATGACCCGGAGGGGGTAGCGCTTCCCCTTCACGCGCTCGCTCGTGAAGGTGCGGCCGCAGGCCTCCGCGCGGCAGAGATAGAGCTGGACGGCCTCATGCTTCTTCCTGCGGATGCCGCGCTTCACGAATTCCGGGGAGCCGCAATACGGGCAGCGGATCCGCGCGGACATGTCGGCTCGCCGCGATTCGATGCGGCGAGCCGTATCACGAATTCCCGGCTCTGGAATCTCACGACTTCCCGCCTTTTTCGCCCGCGTCCCGCGCACCTGTGCGACAGATTTATTCCTCGGAGTGACGCGCTTCTTTACATCGGTCAATGTATGTTTCATACGCTTATATCGGAAAGGCGGACAAGGTATGGGTGGTTCGCGGTGGTTCGGACCACGCGGCCGCCCTTGGTGCGGAGCTCGTATACCTCCTGCACGCCGCGCGGCAGGAGCGCGTTCACGCGGCGGTATACCGCGCAGCCGGTCGCCTCGTCGAGCGAGAGGACTTCGTCGCCCGGCGCGATATCGGCGATGTCGGTCTCGTCGTATGCGTAGCTCCCGTCCGCCCGCTTCCTCCGGCGGCGGAGCTTCGTGTCGCCCGCGACGCACTCGGCCGCGACGCCCGAGGCGGGCGACTCGGGGAGGGTCGTGGTGGCCATGAGGCCCGTAAGGCCCTGTATACGGGCTATATCGGCGCTTTGCCCCTGCATCTCGTATGCGAGCGCCTGGATCCCCGCGGTCAAGTACGGCACGAAGCCCGTGTAGTCCAGCATGTAGTAGCCGTTCGAGCCCTGCGAGACAAGGTCGGGTAAGATCGGCTGCACCTCCTGCGCGATGAAGCCCGCGTGCTCCGGCGCGCCCGAGGCCTCCGTTTTCCAGTTGAAATAGGTCGGGGAGAGCGCCTCGATATCGGCCAGGGCGGTTGTAGTGCTGATGGAGACGAAATTGGTCTTGAGCCGCTGGTCGGACGAGCAGTTGATCGAGCTTGATGTCGGATTTATGACGCACTCGCCCGAGGAATTCTCGAAGCCTGCAACGCCGCCGGCCGATCCGGCGTTGTCGACAGTGAGTTTGTAGGCCGGACTCGTCGTCCCGATACCGACGTTGCCAGACCCCAGAATGGTCAGCTTCGTACCCATGGACCCGCCCGCGTTCCCTAAGTTATAAAATTCAAAGTCTCCCGTTGATCCGCCTCCCGTAACATCCGATCCCAGCGCCCACAACTCTCCGTCCTTTTGGCCCGCGAATCGCACTTGTACGTTGTCGCTCGATGCGCCAGCATTGCCGTATAGGCGTGCCGCTATTGCGCCCGACGCCTTAACATCAAGCGGGTAGCCCGGACTCGTCGTCCCGATGCCGACGTTGCCGTTTTCGTCGATCCTCATCTTTTCTGACCACGTCGCAGAATTGGAGCGATCCAGGAACAGCAGACTCTGGTTGCTGTTGCCGCTGGTCACGTTGGGAGCGGCGATCTTCCACCCGTAGCCGTTATTGGCCGAGGACACCTGGAACTCGATGCCGCCGCCTTGCGAACTAGTGACCGAACCGAGCTTCAGCTGCGCGGTATCTATGGTCGGACGACCGGTGTATAGGCTCGCGGCATTGCCTGAGATGGAGATTGCTTGCGTCGTCCCTTCAGTACCCACGGTCAGCATCGAACTCGGACTCGTCGTCCCGATGCCGACGTTGCCGCTTGCGGTGATGCGCATGAGTTCGGAGCCGCTCGTGAGGTCGCCGCTCGCGATGTTGGTTCGGAATGCCAGGTCGGTGCCATCGGTACCGATGACGGCATTCGAGGAGTTATGGCCCAAGAAGAGGGCGCCGACGCTGTTGTAGGTCGCACGGAATGCGGTTGTATTCGTATTGCCGATAAGGTTAACCGAGTTGGTGTTGGGGCCGCCGCCTCCGATGGCGTTCGGATTGAAGATTACATTCCCATCCACTTCCAGTTTCGTATTAGGAGAAGCGGTGCCGATGCCGACGTTGCCGCCGAGGAACAGAGCCACCGGGGCCGAGCCATGCTGGTCAGCAATAAAGGTCGGGTACACGGAGGTCGAGGATGCCGCAAGTTGCGCGAAGGGCGAGCTGGTCCCAACCGCGAATCGCCCATTACCGTCGAATCGAGCGGCTTCTTTGCCGGCGGTATAAATCGCTAGAATGTTCGACGAATACGCCGACTTGAGCGCGATGGTGGAACCGCCGAAGTAGAGGTTGCCGTTCTGAGTCGTATTACCGGCCTGTATCGTGTCGTTCACGACGAGCGCCTCATCGGGCGTCGTCGTTCCGATGCCGATATGACCGTTCGATGCGTTGAGATAGAAGTGCGAGTTCCCGCTGGTATCGTTGAGCGACAAATTCCCCGTGCTGCCCTGCACGTCGAGAACTTTGTAGGAGGTCCCGGGAAGGTTGAGCGCTCCCGGGCCGTGCGTGTTGATGATGGCGAAGCTCGTGTCGTCAGGATCTGCGGAGTTGATATTCCCTATCTCGGCGTAGAGATAGTCTGGGTTATATCCGGCCGTGCACCCGGTCTTGACGCTGCTATACCCTATCGCGCCCCGCTCCACATGCCCGACGCTGTCACGGAACCGGAGCGCATCATTGCCGCACTGGCCGTTGCTCGCAAGGATCGAGTCGTTTTCGAGTGAGATGAGGTTGTCGTGATACGTATCATTCTGCGCCACGATATCAAGCGCCGAATTCCCCGGGCTTACGGGATAACTGATTTCCGTGGTCGTCGCGAAGTGGATGTTTCCGCTCGCATCGATTCCGATAATGTTCCCTACCGAAAGCGGGTACTCCGGCGAGGTCGAGGCGATTCCGACATTCCCGCCAAAGTAGGCGGTGCCGGTCGTAGTAGCGTTCCCGTTGACAGTAAGACCATTGACTCCTCCCTTACCAATGGTCGAGGAGGCATACGCCGTAAACCCTCCGCTCAGGCTCAGAAGCGTGGTCGTGGCGTTCGCCGGGAACGGATAGCTAAAGGTGGCGAAGGCCGACGGACTGTATCCCTGCCAGGTGCCGGCGAAGTTCGAAGAGGCGTTTGTGAACGTGTTGATGCCGCTCCAGGTGTTGTTATTCGCGAGGAGCGTGGAAGAGGCCGCGGTGATGGTGATCGAAGCACCAGCGTTGAATGTGCTGCCGTTGATGGAACCGAGAGAGCCTGTCAGGAGATTGGCGCCTATCGAAGTAGTCGCGACGACGGACCCTGCGGCGTTCGCCGCAAGAAGCGCATTCGCGAGATGCGTAATCGCCAGATCGGTGGTGGTGGCGGCGCCAGCCGCGAGCGTGCCGCCGATCGTCGCGTTCCCTGAGGTGGTGAGGGTTCCTGCAGCCGTGTTGAGGACACCGACACCAAGACCGCCGGTGATATATCCGCTTCCTCCGACAGAGAGGGTCGTCGAGGGCGAGGTGGTGCCGAGGCCGACGAGGCCTGCCCCCGTGACCTTAAGCAGGTCGCCCGCGCCTGCGCTTGAAGAGATTTGCAGATAGTCTCCGCTTGGCGAGCCGCCGGTATTCTTCACTGCGAAGAGCGTCTTGACGGTACTTGAGGAAACGACACCGAAAACCGAGTTGGGGACCGGTGTCGAGCCGAATGCGTAGTCAGTAACCTGCGTCGATGAGGCATTGAATTGGAGCCGATTAAGCTGCGTGTCAGCGCCATAGGTCCCCCCTTGGAAGGACGCGTTGTTGTTGGATGAGTTGGTGATTTGGAAATAGGTCGTTTCTTGGCTATCGGCCCATGCGCCACCGTTGGGGACGATGCGCAGTTGCCCGGTGGTGCCGCTGCTTATGCCGCGCAGAATGACGCCCACGCCGCTCGTGGTGTTATTAATAGTCGGATTTGCTCCCGAAGAGTTGACCGTGAGGCCCGTCGTGAAGGCGTTCGCGCCCGAGAAGGTGTTGGCGTCCCCGAGCAGGGTCGAGGAGGCGGCGGTGATGCTGTGGGAGTCGCCGAGATTGAAGAGCGTGCCGTTGACCGTGATGCTCGAGTGCTGGAGGGCGCTGTTCGGGAGGTCGAGGGAGGAAGAAGCGATGTTATAGAGGGTGCCACATGGAGAACTTCTTGCTCGCGTGCGCGCACTTGGACCCCCTCGCGATCGTGCGCGCGGGCGGATACGCGGGCGTCGCCCTCCTCGTCTTCGCCGAGAGCGGGCTCCTGATCGGCATATTCCTCCCCGGCGACTCGCTCCTCTTCGCTGCAGGCCTCCTCGCGGGGAGCGGGCTCTTGCGGTATCTCCCGCTCGCGACCGTCGTCGCGCTCGCCGCTATCCTCGGCGATACGGTCGGCTATTGGTTCGGCCGGCGGGTCGGCAGCGCGCTCTTCAAGCGGCCCGACTCGCGCCTCTTCAAGCGCGAGTACTTGGAGCGCACCGAGCGCTTCTATACGACGTACGGCCCGCGCGCCGTGCTCCTCGCGCGCTTCGTGCCGATCGTGCGCACCCTGGCGCCCGTCTTGGCGGGCGTCGCGCGGATGCGCTACGCGACATTCCTCTCCTACAACATGCTCGGGGGGATTATCTGGGGCGCGGGCGTCGTGTCCTTGGGCTACTTCCTCGGCACGGCAGTGCCGGGCATCCAGCACTACGTACTCCCGATCTCGCTCGGGATCATTGTCGTCTCGTTCCTCCCTATCGCGCTCAATATCGTGCGCGGGCGCCGCGCGCTCTAGTAGCCGAGCGAATTGAGGGTCTTCGTCTCCTGCTGGAGCGGATTGCCGTAGTTAGTGAGGAATGCTGGAATCGCGAACGCGAGGCCGATCAGCGGCACGACGATTACGACGATAGTCGCGACACCGGTCCAAAAGAGGTATTTACGCGCCTTCTCGGCCGCCTCGTAGGCGGCGCGAGCGACCTTCTCTATCTCGTCGAGCTTAGCGGCGAGCTCGGGATCGATCATGGTTCGACTGCGCCCACCACAAGTGCTACGCAGGGTCGCGGCGCATCCAGGAGTGGAAGACCCAATTGACGAGCATGAGCACGATAGCGAAGAGCGCGGCCCACCAGAAGTTCGCGACCGAGAAGCCCGGCACGATCAAGGCGGCAAGCCAAACGAGGAACGCGTTAATGACGATCGTGAAGAGCCCGAGCGTGAGCAAGGTGATCGGGAGCGTGAGGACGATGAGGAGCGGGCGGATGAAGATATTCAGCGCGCCGAGCACGATCGCGAGGACGACCGCGCCCGTAAGCGTGACCGAGACGCCCGGGAGGATGTACGCCGCGATGCCGATCGCGACGGCGGCGATGAGCCAGTGCAGAATGAGTTTCATGCGCTTGATTGTATCAAGCGGGAGGGCGGCGCGGAGCGCCCGTGTGGACAGCCTAGCCGAGATGCTCGGCGAGGAAGGCGTCGGTCATGGCCCATGCCTCCGCCGCGGCAGCCGGGTCGTAGTGGTCGCCCACGTCGCGGGCGAAGGCGTGGCCCGCGCCCGGGAACGTCTTTTCGGTAAAGGTCTTACCCGCCGCGCGGAGCGCGGCGGCAACCGCATCTGTCTTCTCCTGCGGAATGTTCGCATCCTCCCCGCCCCAGAAGAGGAGCTGGGGCCCTGAGAGATCGCTCACCCTATCCAACAGTTGGTCGGCGATGCCGCCGCCATAAAAGGAGACCGACGCGGCAAGTGGCAGCGTCTCGTTCGCGAGGAAGGCCGCCCGCCCGCCCATGCAGAAGCCGATCGCGGCAACCTTCTCCGTCGGGACACCCTCTGCGAGGAGCCAGTCGTAGCAAGCTTTGAGATCCGCCGCGAGCCCGTCGGGAGTTAGGGCCTGCATATGCGGCGCAACACTCGGATAGTCGGTATAGGAGAGCTCGGTGCCCGCCGGCGCCGTGCGGTGGAAGAGCTCGGGCGCGACGGCGAGGAATCCGCGCTCGGCGAAGCGGTCTGCCATGCGCCGGATATAGTCGGTGACGCCGAAGGCTTCTTGGAGCACGATGATCCCCTTCTCCGGCGCGTCGTCCGGGCGCGCGACGTACGCGCGCATCTCGCTCCCGTCTCGCACCGCGATAGTAGTGTCGTTCATGCTACCGATACTACCGCCCAGATGATGAACGCGCCAAGAAGCGTCATGAGCGTAGTCAAGGCTCGCGGGTGCCGGTGGTGGCTCTCAGGAATGAGGTCTGCGGCCGAGAGATAGAGGAATGTGCCGACGAAGACCGCGAGCACGAGCCCGATCGCGGAGGCGGGAATAGCGAAGAGCAGGGTCGATGCCGCGCCAAGGACGGGCGCCACGGCGTCGGCGAGGAGCCAGCGGAAGGCGCGCGCGCGGCCGCCCTTGTTGCGCAAGATGTAATTGACCGTGTTGATCCCGTCGGAGAAGTCGTGCGTCAAGATCGCCGCCGCGACGATCGCGCCCACCAGCGCCGAGGCCTGGAAGCCCACGCCGATCGCAACGCCGTCGAGGAAGCTATGCGCCGAGAGCGTCGCCGCGCCCAAGGCCCCGCGGCGCGGGTGCGCGTGCTCGGCATGCGCCTCGTCGTCATGCGTATGCAGGAGGATGAGCCGGTCGAGGATGAGATAGCCGAAGAATCCGAGCGCGACGAAGAGCGCTACCGCCGAAGCCGCGTGATATTTCGCCCCGAGCCCGATCGCCTCGGGCAGGAGGTCGAAGAGCGCGACGCCCGCCACCGCCCCCGCCGAGAAGCCGAGGATGAGGTGTAGGTGGTCGCGGAATGTGAGCGCGAGCGCCCCGCCCGCGAGCGTTGCGAGCCCAGCCGCAAGCGCGATGAAGATGACCATGCCGGCTATGATACCGCACTAGAGCCACCCGAGCGCGAGGAGGAGGATGATTGCCGCGAGGGTCGCGAGCGAGGTGCCGCCCCAGAGGATGGCGGCGCCCTCGCGAAGCGTCGCCTCGCGGCTCTCGACGACGCGCATGTTGCGACCGGCGGCAACGAAGCCCGCGCCGCCCGTCGGCGTCTCGTAGTGGACGAGCACGACGGCCTGCCGCACTTCCCCACCTGGCGCACCTGGGTATCGCGGCTCCCAGGAGAAGCGGAATTCATCGGGAGGCGACTGGTTGAAGTGGTGGCCGATGACGATGCGTTGCCACTCGCTCGTGTCGAAGACGCCGGGCGGGAGCTGCGGCAGGGCGCCGTCGAGGAGCCCGTTCGCCGCGACGGGCGCGCCGGAGGCGTCGTAGACGGCGAGCCAGGGGTCGAGCGAAGCGGCCATGTCGACAGGCGACCTGCCGTCCGCGACGGCGTCCTCGGGCGCAACGCCGCCTGCCAAGGCGCGCGCGGCGTCCTCGGCCATGCCGATCTGCGGATCGTCGAGCCCGAGGCGATAGTTCTGCTGCACCGCCCACGCAGCGAAGAGGAACACGCCCGAGAAGGCGACAACAAACGGAACCCAGAGCGCGAGGGCTCGGGAGAGCGAAGGTTTCTTCATATAGATAAGGATAACCCGCGACCGGCGGAGCCGGTCGCGGGACCCTTCTTCGCCCTTACTTGACGACGGCCGCGAGCGCGGTCTGGAACTGCGCGAGCGGCACGGCGCCCGCGATGAGCTGCGTGCCGATCACGAACGACGGCGTCGCGTTCACGCCCTCCTTCTGCGCCTCGGCCTTGTCGGCGGCAATCGCCGCGTCGTAGGTCGCCTTGTTCGCGGCGACGTCCGCGGCGATCTTCGCCGCGTCGAGGCCCGGGACGGTCGCGTCGAGCTTGTCGATCGACGCGGCATTGCCGAAGCCCTGATCGCCCTCCTGGTCCTGCGCGTTGAACATCGCGGTGCGCCAGGCGAAGTACTGGTTCGGGTAGAGCTTCCACACCGCGCGGCCGTACTCCGCGCCCGTGATCGAGTCATTCCCGAGGAACGCGAAGTCGAGGAAGACGACCTTCGCCTTCCCAGTATCGACATACCCCTTCTTCAACTGCGGCAGCGTCTGCTCTTCGAACTGCTTGCAGAACGGGCACTGGTAGTCGCTCCAGAAGGCGATCGTGACGGGCGCGTTCGCGTTGCCGATGTAGGGCTCGCCGGCGGTGTTCACATCCGCAATGTTAGCAGTGGGTGCAGGGGCGCCGCTGCCCGGAGCGCCCGCGCCTGCCTGCGCCGGGTGCTGGTTGTTCCAGACGATCGCCCCGCCGATAAAGAGGCCCGCGAGCACGACCGCAGCGGGCGTGAGCCATTTGTTGGTGTCCATATGCGGCCGATGATACCATGAACGCATGGACGATTCATTCAAGCAGCGCGTATACGACACCGTCGCCAAGATCCCGAAGGGCAAGGTCGCGACCTACGGCCAGGTGGCAGCCCTCGCCGGGAATCCGAAGGCCGCCCGCGCCGTCGGCATGCTCATGTCGCGCAATACGAACCCGCAGAAGGTCCCCTGCCACCGCGTCGTCGGCGCGGGCGGCGCTCTCGTGGGCTACGCATTCGACGGCATCCTCGCGAAGCGCGAGAAGCTCGCAGCCGAAGGCGTCAAATTCGCCGGCCCGCGCGTCGCGCTCCCCCTCTCGCACTGGAAGCCGCGCTAGCTACTGATACTGGATATAAATCGGCGCAGGGGTGAGCGAGAGCACTTGCTTCATGCTGAGCATGCCGGTCGAGGGCGGCTTCAAGTCTGCGTGGTAGAAGAGCTTCAAGCCGGTGAACTGGATCGGCTCGGGCGCAACGATGTTGGTGTAGGTGCCGATCTTCTTCGCCTGGCCGCCCCACCCGTCCATGTCGACGACGACCTCGACCTCGGGCAGGGGCTTCACGAGCGCTGCGCCGCGGAGCATGTCGTAGGTGAAGCGGTGCACCACGAGCACCTTCGGCGGGAGCTTATTGTCGCGGACAAGCTTCGCCAGATACTGGGCCGTCCAGTTCACGTCGTCCTGATTCATCGTGCCGATCTCCCTCCCCGGCGCCGAGCCGTCCTTCATCGAGAACTCGGGGTCGATCGCGAGCTCGACGTTCGGCATCTGCAAGTACTTCTCGAGCATCGGGATCTCGGTCTCGACGTTCGACTGCCCTACCTGCACGTCGAGGAAGAGGAGCCCGTGGATCTGGTTCGCCATCGCAAGCGCTTTGTCGACTTGGTCGTCCGGCATGCGCGCGATCCACTTGCCGTTCTTGGTGGCCGAGCCCTGCGCGACGACCGCGATGTACTGGATCGCGGGGATAGTCGGAGTCGCGGGGTCGGCGGCGGCCCAGGCCGCGGTCGTCGAGGCAAGCTTCGCGAGGACGACATCGGGCGGATATTCGCCGAGGACGCCCATCTGCTTGGAGTAGAAGTTGCCGTAGTAGGCGACGATGCGATGGAAGGGCAAGATCGCGCCCCCTTCTGGGTAGACGGTCGAATGCGGCCACTTCTTGCCTGCCACCGCGACGGAGGTCGAGGCGCTCGAGGTCGCGAGGAGGAGCCGCGGCGTCGTGGTCGCCGCGGCGCGCGCGGCGTCCGGGGTCGTCGAGGCGAGCGGGATGTGCGCCAAAGCGAGGAGCCGGCGGTTGTAGTCAGCCGTATCAAGCGCGAGCGGCCAAGCCGGGCTCGCAGCGGCCGCGGCAGTCGAGGTCGCGAGCGCGGCGCCCTGCCGGTAGACGGTGGCGAAGGCGTCCGAGACGCCCGCGAGATAGACCGCGCCCGCGAGCGCGATCATCCCCGCGACCGCAAGATAATAGGGCCCGGATTCGGTCTGCAGCCGCTTCATCCCGGCCATGATAGCAGGTCAAGGGAACCAGCGGTCGAAGGCCGCGGTCGTGGTGGGCGCGTTCATCGAGCCGAGCGTGTAGATCTTGGCGAGGGACTGGAGCGGCGACCCGCCGTCGTCGCGCGCGGCGGCGAAGCCTGCGGCCGAGAGGATCGCGGTCGTCGTCGCGTCGTGGAGGCCGAAGGGGTACGCGAATTCCCGGATAGAGACGCCGAGCCCGCGCTCGAGGATCGCGCGCGCGCCGAGGATCTCCTGCTGCTGCTTCGCGAGCGAGAGGCGCGTGAGGTACGGGTGCGACTCCGTGTGGTCGCCGATCGACATCCCCACAGCGAGCATCTCCTTGAGCTCGCTCCAGGTGAAGAACCCTTTGCGCCCGATCGCGTTGGTGAAGACGAAGAAGGTCGCCGGGTCGCCGTGCGCCCTGAGGATCGGGAACGCGTACTGGTACTGGTCCTCCCAGCCGTCGTCGAGCGTGATCACGACCGGCTTCGCGGGGAGCGGGGTCGAGGAGGCGAGGCTCGACTCGAGCGCCGCGAGCGGGACGACGCGATAGCCCGCGCTCGCGAGGTGCGCGAGCTCGGCGTCGAAGGTCTCGGGCGTCACCGCGAGCGCGCGCACCGCCGCCGAGTCGGAGGGGTAGCTCGGCCGGACTATGTGATAGACGAGAATGGGAACGCGGACATTCCCCGGCGCCCCCGCGGTCGGCTCCGAGGAGGTTGCGACGGGCTCTGCGACGACATCCGGCGCTCCGGCAAGCAGCACTTGCGCGACAGCTGCCTCGCGCGCACCCGGGACGTGTCCGTGCGCGAGCCGGACGACGCCGTAGCCGCCCGCGAAGGCGGCAAGCGCGATGAGAGCGAGAATGCGTACGGGCATTTGGGGCGAGTATAGCAGGACTGCTATACTCTACGACACATGACACTCTCTGAATCCGTACACTGCGGCGTGAATCTCCTCGGCGTCGCTATCGTCGGGCTCTCGGGCTTCGCCTTCCTCCCTGAGGTGTTCTTCGAGAATGACGTGCCGGACAAGATCGACGACGGCGTCCTCTTCCTCCTCAGCCTCGCCGGGATCTGGTGGTACCGCCGAGGCCGCAACCGATTCGCGCGCTCGATCGCGCCGGTCGCGCTCGTAGCGCTCGCGCTCGCAACCAAGATCGGCGCGCTCCTCGTCGAGTTCGACGACCCGTCTTCGGCGGGCGACGACTTCGGCGCGTTGATCCTCTTCGTGCTCGCGCTCGGCCTTGTCTGGCGGCAGTACCGGCAGGCACCGCGGCTCGCCGAGAGTGCGAATTAGGCGCGCGCAACGGGCGCCGCGCTAAGCGCGCGCTCCAGGGTCGCGATCCAGTCCTCCTCACCCGCAGGCTCCTTGCGCTTCTCGCGGAGGAGCCATTCGAGGTAGCCGCGATCCTCGCGGGCGACCTCTGCGATCTTCTTGCCCTTATACTTGCCGAAGCGGAGCGTAGTGAAGAGGACCGGCTCGGCAGAGATGGCGCGCATCCGCTCGATCGCCGCTGCCTCGCTCCCCTCCCGCTCGACCACCTTGGCGAATAGGCGCTCGAAGACCGCCTCAAGGACGAGCACGTCGCCCCAGGCGTCGTGGGCCGCCGCCTCGACTTCGAGCCCGAGGAGGTAGCGCAGGTACTGGAGCTGGTAGCGCTCGACGACCTCCGAGGGGTCGAGGGCCCGCGCGACCTTGTAGGTGCAGATAACGTTCGCCGGGCGAATCCCCTCCCGCGCGAGCATCGCGAGGTCGAAGGCCGCATTGTGCGCGACGGCGAACGTGTCCGGATGCTCGAAGAGCGCTTTGAGCTCGGCATATTCGGGCGCCTCGGTGAAGGCCGGCCGCTCGGCGACCATCTTCTCGGTGATGTGGTGGATCGCCATGCTCTCTATCGAGATCGGCAAGGGCGGCTTGTAGAGCGCATTCACGACCGGCGCGAGGGCGCGCCGGTCTTTGGCCGCAAGCTGGATGAGCCGATCCTTCTCGGCGCCCCCGGTCGTCTCGGTGTCGAAGAAGACAATCCTCATTGGGTCCATTCTACTTGCTTTACACCACGCCCGCCAAATGATACTCAAATTGCAGAACAACGGGAGGCCAACAATGACCCAACGAGCGCTACTGCTGTCAACGACAGCCCTCGCGAGCACAGCTGAGGATGAAGGCCCCTTCTTCTGCGCGCATATGCACTATGACGCGGGGCGCGACGGGGACTTCTGCCCCTGTGGCACGCCCATGACCGCAGCCGGTACCTTCATCTGGCGGATCCGGCATGCCCTAAGCGTCATGGCCGCAGCTCGATGAGCGAAGAGAACGCGCAGAACTGATCCGGAATTTCGAAAAACGGGCGGCCTTCGGGCCGCCCGTTTCTGCGCTTGCGCCCCAGTATGCGCTGTCGTATAAGGGTCGAGGATCACCGACTGAAGGGACCGAATCAATGAACGAACACAGAGCGGTAGCTGTTCACGCGGAATGGTGCCGCTTGATCGCCGAGCAGCGCGGGGCCGACCAGCTTATCGCCCACTTCCGCGAACACGTCGGCGCGCACTACGAGCGCCATAACCGCGAAGGAGAGCTTAGTATGGCCGTGTGGATGGTCGGCGTGCTCAACTTCATGCACATCTTCGAGCACCTGTTCCCCAACCTCACCCATGCCGACCTGCTCTACAAGCTCTGTCGGCACCACAAGAGTACGCCTGGAGGGCCGGAGCCGCCGTTCGACATGGAAGCCTTCTTGGCCGCCTATGATGGGCCGATCAAAAGGTTTCACCGTGCGTGATCGTGCCTATAAGATAAGCCCCGGCCTCTATGGCCGGGGCTTCTCGCGCGCTATTCAAATCCCTGCCCTGCCGCGTACTCTTCGGAGCGTTCGCGCAAGGGCATTTCTTTGAGGAAGAAGGAGATGACGAAGGCCGCGAGGGCGAAGGGCAAGGTCCAGAGGAAGAGGTCGCGGAATGCCGCCGCGAATGCCTCCGTGACGCGGAGCGCGACCGCCGGGTCGAGCCGCGCGATCGTCGAGAAGCCGCCCGAGACGTTCACCTGCCCCGCAGCGCCCGGGAGGAGCGCGGCGATATACTCCTGCACGCGGTTCGCGAGCAAGGCGCCGAGGCCCGCGGTGCCCAAGGTCGAGCCGATGGTGCGGAAGAACGCGACCGAGGCGGTCGCGGTGCCGAGGTCGCGCGGGTCAACGGCGTTCTGCACCGAGAGCGTCAAGACCTGCATGAAGGAGCCGATCCCGAGGCCCGTGATGAACATCCAGACCGAGAGCGTCGTCTGCGGCGTCGCGACGCCCACGTGCGAGAGGAGCCAGAGGCCGTAGCCGGTCAAGATTGTCCCAATGATGGGGAACCAGCGATACTTCCCCGTCTTCGAGATGATGCGGCCCGAGCCGATCGAGGCGCCGACGAGGCCGAGGATCAAGGGGAGCATCAGGAGCCCGGACTTCGTCGCCGAATAGCCGCGCACCACCTGCTGATATTCGGGCAGGTAGACGAGCGCGGCGAACATCGCGATACCGGTGACGAACGAGAGCGCCGTCGAGACGGCGAAGATGCGATTCTTGAAGAGCCCGAGCGGGAGAATTGGCTCGAGGGCCCGCGCCTCCGTCACGACGAACGCGACTGCCGCAGCAGCGCCCCCGAGCGCGAGGAGGAGGATTGCGGGCGAGCCCCAGGGGTAGGTCACGCCGCCCCAGACCGCGACGAGGAGCACGGCGACGACCGCCGCAGAGAGGAGCGCCGCGCCGAGGTAGTCGATCGCGTGTCGGCGGTGGTACTGGTGCTCGGGGAGCCGGAGATAGAGCGCAACGAGGGCGAGGATGCCGATCGGGAGATTAATGTAGAAGATCCACCGCCAGGAGAAATAGTCGGTCGCGACCCCGCCCAATAAGGGGCCCACGACCGAGGCGAGGCCGAAGACCGCGCCGAAGTAGCCCTGGTAGCGCCCGCGTTCGCGGGGCGCGACCACGTCCCCGACCGCTGCGAAGACGAGCGAGATGAGCCCGCCCGCGCCGAGGCCCTGCACGGCGCGGAAGATGACGAGCTCGACGATCCCCTGCGAGAGCCCCGAGAGCGCGGAGCCAATGAGGAAGATGATCACCGCCGCGGAGAGCATTCGCTTCCGCCCGTAGAGGTCGGAGAGCTTGCCGTAGAGCGGGGTCGTGACTGCGGTCGTGAGGAGGTAGGCGGTCACGACCCAGGAGAGCTCGTTCAAGGCGTCGAGATCGCTCGCGATCCGCGGCAGGGCGGTCGAGACGATCGTCTGGTCGAGCGCGGCGAGGAGGAGGACTAGCATCAAGGCGCCCATCACGAGCATGATGTTCTGGTGCTCCGTGTCTCTTGGCATACCTACGCGATTATACAGGACGAGCATAAGGAGCCCGTGAGGCGGCGTATACTAGTGGCATGACTACGAAGACCAAGCGCGTCTACGACGCCCCTGCGAAGAGCGACGGGTACCGCATCCTCGCCGACCGCCTCTGGCCGCGCGGGGTCTCGAAGGCGGACGCCGCGGTAGATTGGTGGGCCAAAGAGCTCGCGCCCTCGAGCGAGCTCCGGGAGTGGTACCACGCGAAGCCGGATGAGCGCTTCGCCGAGTTCACGCGACGCTACCGCGCCGAGCTCGCCGCGAATCGCAAGGCGCTCCGGGCGCTCGCCGCGGAGAAGCTCGGCCGACGCACCCGCGCGACCCTCCTCACGGCGAACAAAGAGGTCGCGCATTCGCACCTCCCGACGCTCGCGGCGTTCCTCGCGCACTTCTAGGCGATCATCGGCACCTCGAAGATGAGTACGCGCGCGCCGCTCTGCGGCGCGCGCGTCTCGACCGCTCTCGCGCCCGTCACGCCCAAGGCGTCGCGCTCGCGGAGCGTGGCGCCCGCGATCTCGACCGCCCCCGAGACGACGAAGAGGTACACGCCGTGCGCTGGGTCGCGAAGCGCGTAGGCGAAGTCGCCCGCCACGTTCGCGAGGGTGATGTGCGCGTCTTGGTTGATAGTGAGCGCTCCCCCATCCTCGCTTGGCGCCGCCCGCCCTTCGCCAGAGGCTACGGTGGGCGCGGCAAGCAGCGTCGCGCCCGGCGCGTCGAAGTCGAACGCCTGCTGCACGTAGCGCGGCACGAGGCCCGCCTCGCGCGGCGTGATCCAGACTTGGAAGAGCGAGAGAGGCTCCTCGGCCGAGGCGTTCGCCTCCGCGTGGACGATGCCCGTGCCGGCGCTCATCACCTGCACCTCGCCCGCCCTCGTGACGCCTGTGTTGCCTGCGCTGTCTTGGTGCGCGACCGTGCCGCGAGTGACGATCGTCACGATCTCCATGTCCCTGTGCGGGTGGGGCCCGAAGCCTTGCCCAGCCGCGATCGTATCGTCGTTAATCACCCGTAACGCGCCGAATCCCATCCTCGTGGGCTCGTACCAATCCGCGAAGCTGAACGAGTAGCGCGTCTTGAGCCACCCATAGTCGCCCCGCCCGCGCTCTTCTGCCCTGTGGAGGATAGCGGCCATCGCCCCCAGTCTAGCAGAGGGCGCGGCCGCGCCGGCTAGGCCCGCGCCGCTGCAGCAGGCGCCTGCTGCCCGCCCGCGAGCGAGAGGAGCGAGCGGCCGATCACGAGGAGGCTCAGGGCGCCGGTAAGGTACTGCGCCGCGCTAATCGCCTCCCCCGCCTTGAACATGTCGTGGAAGAAGAGAAAGTCCACGGCCAAGAAGCCTGCGATAAGCACGACGTCTGTAAGATTTTTCATACTCCCCCGATAACCCCCGCGCCGGGCGCCCTGGTTACGCGGCGCAGACCCTGACGGCACTAGGTGAATAACTCATTGGGGATTATCCCCTTGTATCAAGTAAGTAAAGAAAACGGCGATACTTGCCCTTGACTTCAAGTACGCCTCGGCTACACTAGGGCCATTACCCTAAGTTCCTTTTATTATGGCAAGAAAGACGAACACGACCCCAATCCTCAAAGCTACTCACCAAGGCGATCACCTCGGCCCTCTCAAGATTGCGTGCGCCGTTCTCGAAGACAAAGAGCGCGTCGTCTCGATCCGTAGTATGGCGCTCGCCCTCGGCGTGAAGGGCGGTGGCGCTTACTGGAAGAAGAGGAAGGCGAACCCAGACGCTGACATGCTCCCCGAGTTCATCTCGGCGAAAAACATTCAGCCATATGTAGAGGAACGCCTTCCCGAGATCATGGCTGGGACAGTGGAGTACACGGCCCTCAATGGCGCCGAGGCCGTCGGCCTCAAGGCTGAAGTGATACCACTGATCTGCGACATATGGGTGAAGGCGCTTTTGGACCATAAATTGACCCGAAATCAGCAAAAAGTGGCTGAACAAAGCCGTATTTTGCTCGGCGCCTTTGCAACGGTAGGCATCAACGCTCTTATTGACGAGGCGACGGGCTACCAGAAAGAGCGCGACGAGTACGAGCGACTTATGGCGCGGTACATCGCCAAGGAGCTACAGTCGTGGCTCAAGGCCTTCGGCGAGGACTACTACTACCAGATATATCGCCTTAAAGGGTGGTCGTGGGAGCGCTACACGAAGGACAAGAAGAACCACCCGTGGGCGGTGGCGAACATCACCAACCGTATAGTTTACGAGAAGCTGCCGCCGGGCATATTGGAGGCGCTCGACGAAATGAGTGAACGCACGGCCACAGGCAACCGCAGGACACGCCTTCATCAGGGACTGACACCCGAAGAAGGGCGCACACATCTCCTCAAGCATCTCGGCGCCGTCGTCGCGATGATGGAGCAGTTCCCCGATGGGGACTGGGACGACGCGCTACATGCGATAGATAAGCGCTTCCCGTCCCGCCGGATCGGGCCGCAGCTTGCGCTCTCCTTGAAGTATCAGGAGGCGGACAAGAATGTGTTTGATGCAGCACTTAGCCGAGCTGCGCAACCTGAGACACCCGAGCTAGAAGCGCCACAAATGCAGGGCTGATACCTTCCCGGTTGTTATATCTCCACGCAAACTCGTCTATGTAGCTTTGGAGGTGCTGGGGAGAGACGAAGTGATAGGTTCCCCGTAGCGAAGTCTTGAGCTGCCCCCAGAAGCCCTCGATGGTGTTGGTGTTCTGCCCCTTCCACGAGTAGTGCCCTTTGCCGTGCTTCACATTGTGGTGCTGGTAGCCATAGGCCGAGTACGAGAGCTTGTCATAGCCCCTGTACTCGTCGGTGATCACCCGCGAACCCCTGACGACAGCCTCCTTGATTACGGGAAGGATGAGCGCAGCCTGCCTGTTAGGGAGCTGCTTCGCCTTGATCTTGCCCTTTCGTTCCACCATCCCGATGATGGCGTGCTTATTCTTGAACTTGGTTTGGTGCGTTCCACCCTTGCCGTAGAAGGTCTCGTCTATTTCAACCTCACCAGCAAGCGGCTCGTCGTCCTGACCCATGAGCTTTCTAATCTGTGCCGCCATTCGCCATGCCGTTTTGTAAGTCACCCCGAGCTGTCGTTGAAGCTCCTTCGCAGCGACGCCATTCTTAGAAGTAGAGAAAAGAAAGATCGCGTGGAACCACAGCTTTAGAGGGGTGGAGGACTTATGGAAGATCGTGCCCGCGAGAGGAGAGAGTTGATAGCCACAAAACTGACAGGCATACACCTTTCGATTTTTGGCCCGATGAAAAGCGGCCCGTTTACTGCACTTAGGGCACTTTATGAGGTGTCCGTATCGCCTCTTGAACATTTCGTCTAGGCACGCAACTTCGTCCGGGAACTGTTTATTGAACTCCGCGATGGTGTATTTCATGGCTAATGGGGCTATACCCCCAGCCTATACTAGGCACTACTTGATGTCAAGGGATAATCCCCAACTCATTGACACTTCACTAATATACGTATATTATGTGATCACCTTATGGCTTTGCGCGAGAGGAGCAAGACCCTGACCCAGGCGAAAAAGGACGCGGCAAAGGCGAATGTCTTTAAGTCGATGCTCACTTCGTTCAAGATAGAGGGCGTAACTTTTTCGCCGAAGCAGATTGCCTCAATCAAGTCACGCGTTCATCTCTCGAAATAGCTCCCGCATCAAGCGATAGTCCTTGTTTACCGCCTGCTGGACGGCAGTGACGTATCGATCGAAGTTCCCCTCTCTGGTCAGCAATTCGAAATCAAGCTCCTCGCCCGTTTTCGCGAGGAAGATGAGTTTGGTGAACAATCGGATCACGCGCCCATTGCCTTCGCGAAAGGGGTGGATATGGAGCAGCTCGGCATGCAGCGCAGCCAGGTGGTCAAGCAGCGCGGCATCATCCTCCAACCCTGGAGAAGCCAGCGGCTCCAGATACTCGCGCCCGAACTCCCGCATCACCGCCGGGAGTACGTTTGCCGCCGCAAACAAGAAGCCGCCCTTCGATAGATTCACGGTGCGCAAGCGCCCCGCGAAGTCGTAGAGATGCCCGAGCGCATCCCGGTGTAGCGTATACAGATAGTCGAGTGAGAAAAGAGTATCAGCGGCGAGCGTGTCGATCGCTGCTTGCTCGGCACGCAGAAAGCCTATAGCTTCTTCTTTGTTGATTTCGCCCGGATCCGTGAGCCCGAGCCTGTTCGGGAGCAGCTCTCCTTCGCTTGGGTTCGTATCATATCTGTCCGGCATAGTGCCTAGTCTACTCGAGCCGCAAGGGCTTCGCCGGCGCGAGGATCGCCTTCGGGTCCTGCTTCCATTCATCCGAGACGTCGGCATAGAGCTCGAGCTCGTTGCCGTCTGGGTCGAGGACGTAGATCGAGTGCGTGACGCCGTGGTCGGTGGCGCCCATGATGCGCACGCCCTTTTCCTTGAGCTCCTTATAGACCGCCCGGAGCTCCTCTGTCGAATCCGCGACCTTGAATCCGAGATGGTATAGGCCGGGCGTCTGCGGCCGCCCGCGCGGGTGGTCGCTCTCGCCGCCCACTTCGATCAAGAGGAGCTCGTGGTGCGTCCGCCCGCCCGAGAAGAGCGCCACCGGCCACTCCCGATGGATTTCGCGGAACCCCAGCGTGTCGCGATAGAAGTCCCCAACCCGCTCCAAGCTCGAGACGTAGAGCACCGCATGCCCGAGTTCTTTGATCTGCATAATCACATATCCTTAGCGCACGAAGTCGGCATACAGCGCCTTTGCCTGCGCAAAGAGAAGCTCAAGGAGACCAGGCATCTCCTCGGGCGGATAGCCGTTGCGCAGGAGCAATAGACGAATGTTGGCACGGATACCTGCTTGTATCTGCTCATTGCTCGTCCAGTCAATCGAGATGTCACGCCGAATCGTCTTCACAAGCTCGTGTACAAGATGCTTCCGCTCTTCATCACTCTTGAGCACTTGCTTGCCGTGTGAAAGAGCGTCATAGAAGGAAAGCTCCTCCTCGGTGAGGCCTAGCTCTACGCCAACCTCAGCCTGCATCTTGATAGTCTTCGCGAGCTTGATGAGCTGCTCGATCACCTGGGCCGAGGATATGATGTTGTTCTCGTAATCTTCGATGAGCTTCTCGAGCATTTCCAAGAATGTCTTGTAGCGCACCTCGTTCTTCAAGCGGCGAATCCTGATTTCGTCACGCAGGAGTTTGTGCAATGTCTCGATTGCAAGGTTTTTGAAGCGCAAATCTTTTATCTCCTCAACGAACCGTTCGTCGAAGATCGATATTTCTGGACGCTCCTTCCCCTTTGCGGCAAATAGATCAATAACGTCAGCTGCCGCGAGCGAATTGGAGAGCAACGCGCGCACCGCAGACTCCGCATCCTTCGGCAGCCCGACACCGGGCGGCGTCGGGGGCGTAGTGTATTTGTAGACGGCGCTCCGGACACCGCGGAAAAATTCGATATCATCGCGGATCTCGTTGGCCTCCGTATGCGGCATCACGAGCGCGTGCAGCTTGAAGAGCGCCTCCGCCTCGCCGAGGAATGCCTCAACTCGCGCGTCGTCGATATGTTCATTCCCACCAAGCACGGCAGAGACCGCCGCCTGGAAGAGGTCGGCGAGCTCGCCCGCACCCTTCTCGTGCCAATCGGCATAGGAGACCCCGGATACATACGCACGCGTCGCGTGATACTTCTCCCGCATCTTCTCGATCGCCTCTTCAAGCGGGAATACGCCGCGCTCCTTAGCATCAGAGGAGTAGAGGCTCAAGGCCTTCTTGAGCTCTTGCGCGATGCCTATGTAGTCGACGACGAGCCCGGCGGGCTTATCCTTCCAAATCCGATTGACGCGGGCGATCGTCTGCATGAGCGTGTGGCCGCGCACCGGCTTGTCGATATACATCGTGTGCAAGGGCGGCACGTCAAAGCCGGTGAGC
>JAGWWI010000010.1 GCA_018970465.1 Patescibacteria group bacterium | reverse complement strand
CACGAGCGTGGACGTGCGCTGATGCAGGTCCATGCCGATGAATACGTCAGTCATACGAGGTTTCGATGAACTGCTAATCTGCGGCACAAACCCAGCGTACTGCGAGTGGCACTGAAGGGGTTATAGCGGTATACTCACCCCGTACCTGCCCCGCCACGGGCGGGGAGTTTGAATGGCGATGCCGGACAAGAAGAAACCGACGAGGAGCTCGAAGGAGCAGCATGAAGCCCATGGCCACCGCCATGGGAGTGATTGGCTGCGCGTGAAGGGCGCGCGGACGCACAATTTGAAGGATATCGACGTGGAGATGCCGCGGGGGAATATGACGGTGATCACGGGGCTCTCGGGATCGGGCAAGAGTTCGCTCGCGTTCGACACTATCTTCGCGGAAGGGCAGCGGCGCTATGTTGAGTCTTTGTCTGCGTATGCCCGGCAATTCTTGAACCAGATGGCGAAGCCGGACGTGGACGAGATCGAGGGCCTCTCGCCGGCCATTTCTATCGATCAGAAGAGTCGCTCCAACAATCCGCGCTCCACGGTCGCGACCGTCACCGAGATCTACGACTACCTCCGCGTCCTCTACGCGCGCGCCGGCCAGCCCTACTGCGTCAATCACGACGTGCCGATCGTCCGCCTCTCGAAGGAGGAGATGATCAAGATGATCATGGGCGCGATCGAGAAGCGCGAGGCCGCAGGCCCTGAGGCTCCGGGAAGGGTGAAGGGCGTCGTCGTCGACAAGAGCGCGGTGACGATCTACGCGCCGGTCGTCGTCGGCCGTAAGGGTGAGTATTACCAACTGCTCTACGACCTTCTCGGCAAAGGCTACGAGCGCGTCGTCGTCGACGGCAAGATGCAGAGCCTGCGCGAGAAGATCGTCCTCGACCGCAACAAGCGGCACGATATCGACGCGGTCGTCGACTCTATTTTCGTATCTGAATTCGAGCGCAATAGCGCCGCGGCGCGTGAGCGGCTCTCCGAGGCGCTCGAATTGGCGCTCAAGGAGGCGGATGGGTTGGTGAAGATCAAGCACGCTGATGGCTCCCTCGAGACCCTCTCCGCGAAATTCATCTGCCCCGAGGACGGCGCGTCATTTCCAGAAGTCGAACCGAGACTGTTTTCATTCAACAGCCCCTACGGCGCCTGCCCGGCCTGCAACGGGCTCGGGACCGAGAGCCTCTTCTCGGAGAAGCTTTGCCCGGTCTGCGGCGGCAAACGGCTCCGGCCCGAGGCGCTCCGCGTCTATTTGAAGAGCGCGAATGATAAAGGCCTCGGCTTGAATATCGTCGACTTCGTCTCGATGTCGATCAAAGACGCGAAGGCGTTCGTCGACACCTTGGAGCTCTCGGAGATGAAGCGCGATATCGCCGTCCCGGTCGTCAAAGAGATCGCGAACCGCCTCACCTTCATGCTCGACGTCGGCCTCGACTACCTCACCCTCGACCGCTCGGCGGCGACGCTCTCGGGCGGCGAGGCGCAGCGCATCCGCCTCGCGTCGCAGCTCGGCTCGGGGCTCACCGGCGCCCTCTACGTCCTCGACGAGCCCACCATCGGCCTCCACCAGCGCGACAACGACCGCCTCATCAAGACGCTCCTCCACCTCAAGGAGCTCGGCAATACGATCGTCGTCGTCGAGCACGACGAAGACACGATCTTCGCCGCCGACTACCTCGTCGACATAGGTCCTGGCGCGGGCGTCCATGGCGGGAATGTCGTTGCCGAGGGCTGGCTCGACGACCTCCTCACAGCGGATAAGCCGAGGGGGGACTCGCTGACCCTCAAATATCTGCGCGGCGAAGCCGAGGTCGCCGTGCCGCAGATGCGCCGCGAGGCCGAGAAGGGCAGCATCAAGGTGAAGGGCGCGACCCTGCACAACTTGCAGAATCAGGACATCGAGGTCCCGCTCGGCAAGTTCGTCTGCATCACCGGCGTCTCCGGATCGGGTAAGTCCACCTTCCTCTACGACATCCTCCACAAGAATATCGCGGCCCGGCAGCAGAAGCGGGAGGCGAAGCTTGAGCACGTCGCGCAGATGACCGGCACCGAGTACGTCTCGCGCACCATCCTCATCGACCAGTCGCCTATCGGCCGCACGCCGCGCAGCAATCCGGCGACCTATACAGGCGCGATGACCCACATCCGCGATCTTTTTGCCGCAACAAGTGAGGCCAGGGCGCGCGGATGGAAGCCGGGGCGCTTCTCCTTCAACGTCCCCGGCGGGCGCTGCGAGGCCTGCCAGGGGAACGGCATGATCGCGGTCGAGATGCACTTCCTCCCCACGGTGTACGTCACCTGCGACGTCTGCGAAGGGAAGCGATTCATGAAGGAGACCTTGGAGGTCACCTACCGCGGCAAGAATATTTATGAGATCCTCCAGCTCACGATCGAGGAGGCCGAGAAGTTCTTCGCCGATATCCCGGCGATCACCGAGCGCCTCTCCGCGCTTAATTCAACAGGGCTCGAGTATCTCACGCTCGGCCAAAGCGCGACCACGCTCTCGGGCGGCGAAGCCCAGCGGGTCAAGATCGCGAGCGAGATGTATCGGCAGACGACCGCGAAGACGCTCTATCTCCTCGACGAGCCGACGGTCGGCCTCCACTACGAGGACGTGCGGAAGTTGATCGAGATCTTGCAGGAGCTGGTGCGGCGCGGGCACACGGTCGTCGTGATCGAGCACAACCTCGACCTCATCAAGTGCGCCGACTGGCTCATCGACTTCGGCCCCGAGGGCGGCGTCAAAGGCGGCAAGGTCGTCGCCAAGGGCACGCCCGAGGAGGTCGCCGACGCCGACGGCTCCTACACGGGCGAGTATCTCGCGAAGATTCTCAAAAAGGGGAAGAAGGTGTCGAAATAAAAACGAACAAGGCCGGAGCAGAACGCTCCGGCCTTGGTGCCCAGTGTCACGCGTGTAATTCGCCACGTAGCATCGTCGCGATGCCGGCGAACACGAACGTCGCGACGAGCAGCGCGAATGCGACGCCGGCAGCGGCGTCACTGTGGGCGAATGCCGCTATGCCCATGGCTATTGAGCAAGTCACGAACGATAGCCACGCTAGCCATGCCAAGTATTGCGCCCACCGCTCGGCGCGCTTCTGTAGGCGTGCCGCGACGGCGTAGCAGAGCAGTACAGCAACGCTTGCCACTACGGCCACTGGAATTAGTGCCAGCGACAGGAGAGGTGCGTCTTCGAAGAGCGTCGCTCCCGTGCAGCTCGCTGCGACGTTGAAGACGAAGAACCCGAAGATACTGATTGAAACCCCGGACGCGAGAATGCGAGCTGGTAGAGAAAATCCAGAAAGTTTTGACATGTCTGCCCCCAAACAACCTCCTTGCACTTTACATAAAAGTGGAGGAAAATCAAGTCATGGAACGCACCGATCTCAAGAAGTTCGACCTGCCGGACGTGCCGGGGGTGTACCTCTTCAAGCAGGGGAGGAAGGTGCTCTACGTGGGCAAGGCGACGTCGCTTCGCGATCGGGTGCGGAGCTACTTCGACGACGACCTCATCGCGACGCGGGGCTCGCGCATCGTCGACATGGTGACGAAGGCGACCAGTGTCGCGCACGAGACGACGCCCACCGTGCTCGAAGCCCTCGTGCGCGAGGCGGCCTTGATCCGCGCGTACCATCCGCCCGCGAACGCGGAAGGCAAAGACGACAAGACATTCCTCTACGCGGTCGTCACCGACGAAGAGATCCCGCGCGTGCTCGCGATCCGCGGCTCGAATCTCGATTTTAAGACCAAAACTGTGGCGACTTTGGCAAAGTCCGACTTTGCCAGACAAAAGCTGCGGGCGATATACGGCCCCTTTCCTTCCGGACTCCAGTTGCGCGAAGGGCTGCGGCTCATCCGCAAGATATTCCCGTTCTTCGACACGCCGAAGCCCGTCGCGGCGAAGTCGAAGCACCAGGCGGCGAAGATCGAATTCAATAGGCAGATCGGGCAGTATCCGCGTGCAGTCGAGAAGGCGGCGTATCGCAGGTCGATCCGCAACGTGGCGCTCTTCCTCGCCGGCTCGACCAAAGAGCTCCGCAAGAAATTGCAGAAGGAGATGATGCTCGCGGCGCAGGCGGAGCGCTTCGAAGAGGCCGCGACGATCCGCCGGCAGCTCTTCGCGCTCGACCATATCCAGGATGTCTCATTGATCAAGGACGAGAATCTGACGGAGGCGGGCGACCGTGTGGGCCGCATCGAGGCCTACGATACCGCGCACCTCGCGGGCACGAACGCGATCGGCGTGATGGTCGTCGTCGAGGACGGCATGCCGAGCAAGAAGGAGTATCGCACCTTCAACATCCGCGGGGTCCAAAAGAAGGATGACATCGCGTCGCTCAAAGAATTGCTCAAGCGCCGCTTCGGCCACCTCGAGTGGCCGTTCCCGAATGCGATTGTCGTCGATGGGGGCCAGACCCAGAAGAAGGCGGCGGAGGCGACCCTTGCCGAACTCGGGCTCCCGATCAAGGTCGCTGCGGTGGTGAAGGACGAGCGCCACCGGCCGCGCGAGATTCTCGGCGCCCGCGCAGCGGGCATAGTCGAGGCCGACGCCGTCCTCGCGAACGCCGAGGCGCACCGCTTCTCGCTCTCGCGGCACCGGCGGGCGCGCTCGCGGGCGCTCCGCAACTAGGCGCGCTCGGCGTGCGTTATACTCGATGCATGCAAACGGTGGTCGGGGTCTTGCGCGGCGGGCCGTCGAAGGAGCACGAGATATCGCTCCAGTCGGGCGCGGCGATGCTCGCGCACCTCTCGCCCGAGAAGTATCACGTGCGCGATATCTACATCGACAAGGCCGGCGTCTGGCACGCCGAGGGCAAGGCGACGAGCCCCGACCGCGTCCTGCGCCAGATGGACGTCGCGCTCCTTCCGCTCCACGGCGAATACGGCGAGAGCGGAGAGGTGCAGCGCCTCCTTGAGCGCTTCGGCGTCCGCTACGCGGGGCCGGACGCGTTCGCGACGGTCCAGGCGCAGCACAAGGCGATCGGCAAGGCGCTCGCGGAGCAGGAGGGCCTCAAGACGCCCGCCTCGCGCCTCATCGCGGACGTGGCGGAGGTCGAAGCGTCCGCGGCCGAGGTTGTCCGCGCCTTCCATCAGCCGGTGGTGGTAAAGCCCGCGGCCTGGGGCTCGTCGGTGGGCGTCTCGATCGTGGGCGGGTACGCGCCCGTCCTCGCGGCGGCGAAGCGGCTCTTCGACGAGGGCGCGGCGAGCGTGCTTATCGAGGAGTTCGTCCGCGGGCGCGAGGCGACGGTGGGTGTCGTCGAAGGCCTCCGGGGCGAGCAGTTCTACGCCTTGCCGCCCGTCGAGATCGTCCCGCCCGAGGGCGACTTCTTCTCCTACGCGTCGAAGTACAACGGCGCGTCGCGCGAGATCTGCCCCGGCCGCTTCTCGCGGGTCGAGACCGAGGAGCTTCTGCGCGCCGCGAAGGTGATGCATCGCGCGCTCGGCCAGCGCTACTACTCGCGCTCGGACTTCATCGCGGCGCCCTCGGGCATCTACTATCTCGAGACCAACAGCGCGCCCGCCGTGGGGCTCACGACTGAGTCCCTGCTGCCGAAGGCATTAAAGGCCGTGGGTATCTCCTTCGCCGAATTCCTCGACCACTTGGTCGCGGCAGCGCTCGCGGTATGAACCTCGCGGAGACCTACGATCGCATCGCGGAAGATTGGCATCGCGATCATGCGAGCGACACGTGGTGGCAGGAAGGAACTAACGCTTTCATTACACACCTTCCTTCAGGCGGGACAGTGCTCGATGTCGGCTGCGGGAGCGGCGTAAAATCCAAATACTTTCTCGATCGCGGGTTCTCCGTGACCGGTATCGACATAGCCGAGAAGCTGCTCTCGATCGCCCGGCGCGAAGCGCCGGGCGGGAGCTATCGCCAGCTCTCGATGGTCGACCTCGACCAGCTCGCCGAGACCTTCGACGGCGTCTTCGCCCAGGCTTCGCTCCTCCACATCCCGAAGGCCGAGGCCCCCGCGGTCGTCCGCAAGATGGTCGAGCGCGCGAAGCCTGGCGGCCACATCTACCTCGCTGTCAAAGAGGCGCGGGAAGGGAAGCCGGAGGAAGCGATCGAGCGCGAGAATGATTATGGCTACGAGCGATTCTTCAGCTACTACACGATGGCCGAGCTCGAGCGCTATCTCACCGACGCGGGCGCGACGGTGGTCTGGCAATCGCGCAATCCGAACCCCTCTGGCAAGACCGTCTGGCTGCAAATTATCGCGAAGAGGTGATACGCTTGCTGCATATATGACACTGCAAGTCGGCGTCAAGGCGCTCTTGAAGAATCCGGAAGGGAAGCTCCTCCTCCTGAAGCGTTCGGCCGAGAAGTACGGCAAGACGAACGGCTCCTGGGACATCGTTGGCGGGCGCATCGACCCGGGGAGCGCCCTCGTCGAGAACCTTGCGCGGGAGATTCGCGAAGAGACCGGGCTCCCGCTCCTCGGCGAGCCGCGCCTCGTCGCCGCGCAGGACATCCTCGCCCCCGAGCGGCACGTGGTGCGCCTCACCTACGTCGCCCGCACCGAGGGCGAACCCGTCCTCGACACGAGCGAGAATTCCGCCTATCGCTGGCTCACCTTCGCCGAGCTCGCGGCCGAGCCCGACCTCGACGTCTTCGTCAAAACGCTCATCGAAAGCGGCTCGCTCACGGCCGAGTCGTGGGACTGAGCCGCTTCAAGTAACCGACGAAAAGTGGTAGATTAGAGCCCGTTGGGCCCATAGCTCAGTTGGTAGAGCACCTCATTTGCAATGAGGGGGTCAGGAGTTCGAGTCTCCTTGGGTCCACCGAACTTGACGAAGGTCAGTAGCTGAAGTATAGAAATAGCGGGGGACAACCTGAACCAGGAGGTCGGAATGGACGGAGTAACGGTTGCGTCCGCCCTCACGGTGCGGTACGCAGGACTTTTCGTGGATGTGCCCAACATCTGCGGCAAGGTTCTAGCTGGTCTTAGTCAGCGGCAGCGCAGAAAAGCGTCGCCGATCGACGTTATCGACTGGCCAGCGCTCTTTTCGCTCATGCTCGACTCTATTGAGACGAAGCAAGTGAGGTATCTTGCGACCGCGCATGCGTTCGTTGGGTACCACCAGAGTCCCATGGTCCTGGAAGGGGTCATGCGGAGCGCTATCGGCCCGATGTGGGATACAGTCGTCGTGTCGGCACCGCCCAAGGATGTGGATGCGCACATCGTGAACCGAATGTGGCAGAACACCATCGCGCTCAGTAGGATGCAGGCGGCCGCCGGCTGTCCGCTCCCGCACGAAGTGACCGTCCTATTGGCGGGCGGAGACCATGTGTACGCAGAGACCATCGAGGCAATTCGAACCGAATTCGGATCTGCCCTTCGGCTCCGCCTGCATACATTCGCGTGGAGAGGCAGTCTTGCCGGCATCTTATCCGCAGCCAGTAACCAGGTCGTCTGGCTCGACGACCATAACCTGTTCAAGATATGACCGGCGACGCTGTGCGTCGCCGGTTTCTGCATTTTTGCTATACTCCCCGCATGTCAATGCAATCCTTTCTATTGAAGAAATACGCGGGGTGGAAGATGAAGGACGTGCCGGCGGCCCAGCGCGAGCTGATGCTCGGCCTCCTCGACAAGAACCCCGGGCTCATGAAGCAGATTGGCGAAGAGATCGAACGGCGCAAGAAGGGTGGCGAGAGCGAGATGAAGGCCGCGATGGAGGTGTTGAAAAAGCATAGGGACGAACTCGCCGCTCTCGTGCAAAAATAGGTGGGATGATCGAGCTCACGCTCCTCTTGGTCGCGCTCCAGGCGCTCGGCGCCTTGATCGGCGTCGCCTACGCGCTCCGCGGCGAGCTCGCGTATGTTGCCGCGATGCACGACGGCCACATCGACCGCGCCGAGCGCCGGCACCTCGACCACCTCGCCTCCGGCCTCTGGTACGGGATGACGCTCGTGGTCGCCGCCTCGCTCGGCCTCGTGCTCGTGAGCTACGCGACCGGCGCGCCCGTCCAGCCGGCGGAGACCTCGAGCTACTGGAGCTTCATCGCGCTCGTCCTCCTTGTCACGCTCGCGACGTGGGCCATATCGCGCGAGCGGCTCTCGTTCTCCTTCGGCTCGGCGGCGGTCTTCACCGGCTGGTGGTTCCTCGCGTATCTCGCGCTCGGGAGGCTGCCGGCGTTCTCGGTCGGTGCGGCGGCGGCGCTCTACGCGGTCGCGACGATCGTCTTCTGGGGCCTCTTGCACTATCTGCGGATGGTGATGAGCCCGCCACGCGCGCATCAGGGAGGAGCGGTATGAGGTCGAAGCGCATCTTCATCCTCCTCGGGCACACCGACCCGGCGACGCTCTCGGGCGCCCTCGCCGACTGCTACGAGGAGCACGCCAAGGGCGCGGGGCACGAGGTGCGGCGGATGAATCTCTGCGACATGCACTTCGACCCCGTCCTCCACGAGGGGTACAAGGCGATCCAGCAATTGGAGCCGGATCTGGTCGACTTCCAAGAGAACGTGCGCTGGGCCGAGCACATCGTGATCGTCTACCCGACCTGGTGGCACGAGATGCCCGCGATGTTGAAGGGCCTCTTCGATCGCGCGTGGCTGCCGCACTTCGCCTTCAACTTCGCCGACCACGGCCTGACCTGGAAGAAGCTCCTCACGCGGCGCACCGCGCGCATCATCACGAGCGCGAACACGCCGCCCTGGATGCTTCGCTTCATGTACGGCCCGGCGACGACGACGCTCGACCTCTGCATTCTCCGCTTCGCCGGCATCCGCGCGCGCGCGACGGTGCTCGGCCCCTCCGAGCGCGCATCGCTCCAGAAGAAGGCCAAATGGTTCCGCCGCGTCGCCCGCCTTGCCGAGCGGGGGCGGTAGGATTATCTGCGCTTGCATTTTTTATACCGGTCTGATAGGTTTGGGGCAGGCTTGGTGTTCCTGGAAACGGGATAACGAGTGCCCGATCATGGGGGGCTCTCGAGCTCTCCTGTACGCCCCGGGTGGTTGCTTGCATGGGCACTCGTGAATGCGGCCGCAGTGGGCCCACGGACTTCTGTCCGAACCGCGGCTCGCATATGTCTTGTCTCAAGCACCCCCACTTCTACAAACCCGGCAGCAATGCCGGGTTCTTATTTGCATGATCGGAGCTTTTCATTTCAGTGTTAAAGCGATACAGTCGAAAAATGTTAAAAATTGGCATCGTTGGCTTACCGAACGTGGGGAAGTCGACCCTCTTTAACGCCCTCACGAAGGCCTCCGTCCCGGCGGAGAACTACCCCTTCTGCACCATCGACCCGTCGGTCGGGGTCGTCGGCGTGCCTGACCCGCGGCTCGACCAGCTCGCTGCGCTCTCTAAAAGCGCGAAGGTGATCCCTGCCGCGATCGAATTCGTCGACATCGCCGGCCTCGTGCGGGGCGCCGCCGAGGGCGAGGGCTTAGGCAACCAATTCCTCTCCCACATCCGCGAGACGGACGCGATCCTCGAGGTCGTGCGCTTCTTCGACGACTCGGAGGTGCACCACGTCGAGGGCGCCGTCGACCCCTCGCACGACATCGAGACGGTCAACCTCGAGCTCATCCTCGCGGATCTCGAACAGGTGCGCAAGCGACGAGAGCGGCTCGCGCGCGACGTGAAGGCGGGCGTGAAGGAAGCGATCGCCGAGGAGGCCGCGCTCGCGAAGCTCGAGAACAATCTTTCGGAGGGCATCCTCGCGCGCGCCGCCGCGCTCGACGCCGACGAAGCGAAGCGCATCGAGCACCTGAACCTCCTCACGATGAAGCCCATCCTCTACGTGCTCAACAAGAAGAGCGGCGGGATGAATCTCGACGAGCTGAACGACGGCCGCGCTGAGGCCTGCCACGCGCTCCTTGGCGCCCTCGGCGCGCGCTCGGTCCTCGTTGACGCCGCGACCGAGCGCGAGCTCTCCGACGTCGCGGACGAAGACCGCGCCACATTCCGCGAGGAGTTCGGCGTGCACGAAGACGGGCTCGCGGGCCTCATCCGCGGCGCATACGACATCCTCGGGCTCATCTCCTTCTTCACCACGGGCCCCGAGGAGACGCGCGCGTGGACGGTCGTGCGCGGCTCGGCGGCGCCCGAGGCGGGCGCCGCGATCCATACCGACTTCCGCGATAAGTTCATCCGCGCCGAGGTCGTCTCGACCGCTGACCTCCTCGCCGCCGGCTCCTGGGCCGCCGCGCGCGAATCCGGCAAGCTCCTCGCGGCAGGGAAGGACTACGTCGTCCGTGACGGCGACGTGATGGTCTTCTTGCACGGCTGACAGCAGAAAGCGCGCGCCGTGAGGCGCGCGCTTCGGTTTGTTAGCTTTACCCGCCGGTCAGTTGCCGCTGGGCTTGATCCACGGCTTCTCGCCGGGCCGCCAATATTGCCGGTATTGGCCGTCCGGCTGGATGAAAACCGTCACTTCTGTCGTCTCCAGCGCCTTCGCGTCGGCGACGAAGTCGTAGCCGTCTTCCCGCATTGTCGTGCGGGTGGCCGGGCCGAAACCCCCGTCCATTTCGAGACTCGCCCACGCCTGATAAAGCCTCATTCCTTCGACCGCTGTTGCGCCGTAATGCGCATCTTCCTCGAGTCGGTCGGCGAGTGCGCGGTACCCACGCTTCGGCAGCCAGTCTTTGAGATACCGGATCGGCAAATTGCAAGCCGGCCCACGAGAATCAAGCTCCATGTACGCGGGCGGGTTGGTTGGATCATTCGTCTGTGACATTGTTCTACTCCCGGTTGCGCCGCAGCGCGTTGTCCCGAGGGCGAGCATACGGGCGCGCTCGGCGAGAGTCAAATGCTTGGGGCGTGGTATAATCCCGCCCATATGGAACAAAAAGCGAAGGTCACGCCGAAGGATTTCTTCCTCTGGGTCGGGGCGACGATCGCGCTCTATGGGTCGGTGATCGCCTTCATCTCGCTCCTTTTCAGCTATCTCGACTACGCGTTCCCCGACGCTCTCACCTACTACACGAGCGACCCCTATGCCGCCGGCGTCTCCTACGAGATGGCGTCGCTCATCGTCCTCGGCGTCGTCTACGCGGCGCTCTCGCACTTCATCCGCCGAGATATCGAGCGCGACCCCTCGCGCGCGCAGGTGTGGGTGCGCCGTTGGGCGATCTACCTCACGCTCTTCCTCGCGGGCGCCGTCGCGACAGCCGACCTCATCACGCTCCTCATGTACTTCTTCAACGGCGACACCACGCTCCGCTTCCTTCTCAAGGTGGCGGTCGTGCTCCTCGTCGCGCTCGGGGTATTCCTCCACCACGCGGCCGACCTGCGCGGCTACTGGCAGCGCGAGCGGGCGAAGGCGCGCGCCGTGCGCCTCGCCGACAAGGCGCTCGTGGTCATTGCCATCCTCGCCGGGTTCATCATCATCGGTACGCCCTGGCAGGCGCGGCTCTATCGCTACGACGACCAGAAGGTGAGCGACCTGCAGATGATCCAGTCACAAATCATCGCGTATTGGCAGGCTAAACAGGAAGTGCCCGCGTCTCTCGCCGACCTCGCCGACCCGCTCTCGAGCTTTACGCTCCCGAAAGATCCGCAATCGGACGCGAGCTGTGAGTACGCCGCTAAAAGCACGGTCGCCTTCGAGCTTTGCGCGACCTTCAATGCCGCTACGCAGCCCGGCTCTCTGTATGCGCAATCCTACGCGACGACGCCGGTGTACGGCCCGGGGGGAGGCACGCCCGAGTCGTGGCAGCACGGCGCCGGCCGCACCTGCTTCTCGCGCACCATCGACCCGGCCCTGTACCCGCCGCTCTCGAAGACGGCGCAATAGCCCCAGCCGTGAACCACGATCATAAAAAGATAGAAGAGGAAGCGCGTGCCAAGTGGGCCGGGCTCTCGCTCTACGAGTGCAATCTCGAAGACGAATCGAAGGATCCGTATTATCTCCTCGTCGAATTTCCCTATCCTTCGGGTGATCTCCATACCGGCCACTGGTATGCCTTCGCGGTGACGGACATCTACGCGCGGATGCTCCGCGCGCGGGGCAAGAACGTCCTGTTCCCGATCGGATTCGACGCCTTCGGGCTCCCGGCCGAGAACGCAGCGATCCGCAACAAGATAGACCCTGCCGAATGGACGAAGGGCAACATCGAGCGGATGAAGAAGCAGCTTGAGGCGATGGGCGCCTCCTTCGATTGGTCAAAAGAGGTCGTGACCTGCGATCCTGCCTACTACCACTGGACTCAGTGGCTCTTCGCGAAACTCTTCGAGCATGGGGTCGCCGAGCGCAAGGAGGCGCCGGTCAAGTGGTGCCCCAAAGACCAGACCGTGCTCGCGAACGAGCAGGTGATCGACGGCCGCTGCGAACGCTGCGGCACCGAGGTCGAAGAGAAGCGACTCACGCAGTGGTTCCTCAAGATCACGCAGTATGCCGACCGGCTACTGAAGAATCTCGACGCGCTGCCCTGGCGCGAAGAGATCAAAGAGGCGCAGCGTGCGTGGATCGGCAAGAGCGAGGGGGCGTACCTCGACTTCAAGATCGCAGGGAGCGAGGAGAAGATCCGCGTCTTCACGACGCGTCCCGACACGCTCTTCGGCGTCACCTACGTCGTGCTCGCGCCTGAGCACCCGCTGGTAGCGAGCATGCCGGCCCAAAATCGCGCCGAAGTCGACGCGTACGTAACGCAATCGCAGAAGAAGACTGAGCGTGAGCGGAGCGAAAATAAAGAGAAGACAGGGGTGAAGCCCGAGGGTATCGCGGCGGTGAACCCGGTGAACGGCGAGGAGGTGCCCGTATTCGTCGCCGATTATGTCCTCGGCTCGTACGGCACCGGCGCTGTAATGGCGGTACCAGCGCATGACGAGCGCGATGGAGAATTCGCGAAGAAGTACAACCTGCCGATCCGGCAGGTTGTGGCACCAGTACGAACGGACATGCGCAACCCGCCACAGGAAGGGAAGCGCAACGTTGCCCGCTACAACGTATTCGCAATCGTGCGTGATCCGAAGACGGATAAGTACCTCTGCCTTATCTGGAAGCACGAACCGTGGACCACCTTCATCACGGGCGGGATCGATGAAGGCGAGGATCCTGTCGACTCGGCGAAGCGCGAAATCCGCGAAGAGACCGGTTATCGGGACGTTGCGCTCGTTGCCGACCTCGGCATAACGAAGAGCTCGTGGTTCGCATCGCATAAGGGTGAGAATCGAAGCGCAACGAACTCCGTTCTCTTCTTCGAACTTGCGAGCGACGCGCGCGACGAAGTGTCCGCCGATGAGGTCGCCAAGCATGAGGCGGTGTGGCTTACAGCTGAGGCGGTTGAGGCGGCAGGGATGCAGCACGCCGAATTTGACGTCGTGTGGCCGATGGTTCGCCGTCGAGCGTATCAGCCGTACACAGACGCAGGCATACTTGTGAACTCGGGCGCTTTCGACGGTCGCGAGAGCGAGGAGGCGAAGTGGGACGTCGTTGCGGCCGCGGGCGGCGAGCGGACGACGCAGTATCGGCTTCGCGACTGGCTCGTCTCGCGCCAGCGCTACTGGGGCTGTCCGATCCCGGTTGTCTACGACCCAGCCGGGAAGCCGCACGTGATCCCCGCCGAGCACCTGCCGTGGCTCTTGCCGACGGATGTCGACTTCACTCCCACGGGGGAAGCGCCGCTTGCGAGCTCGAAGGAGCTCAAGGAGCGTGTGACGCGGATCTTCGGCGAAGGATGGACGCCCGAGTACGACACGCTTGATACCTTCGTCGACAGTTCGTGGTACTTCGCCCGGTATCTTGACCCCCGCAACGCGGAGCAGTTCGCGGATCAGAACCGTATGAAAAAGTGGCTCCCGGTCGACCGCTATTCGGGCGGGGCCGAACATACGACGATGCACCTCCTCTATTCGCGCTTCTTCACCATGGCGCTCTATGACCTCGCGCTCGCGCCGGTCGAGGAACCATTCGCCGAGCGCTTCAGCCGCGGTCTCATCATGGGTCCGGACGGTGCGAAGATGAGCAAGTCGAAGGGCAACGTCGTGAATCCCGATGAATTCGCTGCGAAGTACGGCGCCGACACTGTCCGCGTCTACCTGGCCTTCATTGGCCCCTACAACGAGCCCGGCAATTATCCCTGGCAGCTTGACGGCGTCGCATCGATGCGCAAGTTCCTCGACCGCATCGAATGCCTCGTCGAAAGGTGCAGAAGTCGGACTTCTGCAGTATCCGTTAAGAATTTTGACATCGACCGCGCACTAGCTATGGCGTCTAAGAAGATCGCAGAGGACGGCGACCGCTTCAAGTTCAACACCGGCGTTGCCGCCCTCATGTCGCTCCTCAACGAACTCGAGAAGCTCTCTGAGAGCAGTCTGACTGCTTTCATGTTGCGCGACTTCGTCATAATGCTCGCACCCTTCGCGCCGCACCTCGCCGAGCATTTGTGGGAGAAGCTTGGCGGAGAAGGGAGCGTGCATCAAGCGCCTTGGCCCGCCTACGATCCGGCGCTTCTGGCGGCTGGAGAGGCCACCGTGGTGGTGCAGGTGGCGGGGAAGAGGCGCGGGGAGATTGCGCTCGCGCCCGACGCCCCGGAAGCCGAAGCGCTCGCGGCGGCGCTCGCGCTCGCGCCGGTCGCGTCGGCGCTCGGGGGCGCAGAGCCGTCTCGCGTCATCTATGTCCCCGGACGCATCCTGAACCTGGTCCCGTGACCGGATATTTGACAGTTTTCTAGCTATTTGGTACATATTAGACCACATATGGCGACCAAAACGGCGCGCAAGACGGGGGCAAAGAGCGGCGCGAAAGCGCCGGTCGCGTCGTTCTCCTTCGACTCCGCGGCGCTCGTCAAGAAGCTCCTCTCCGCGGTGCCCGAGCGCTCGCGCGACGTGCTTATCCGCCGCTTCGGCCTTGCGGGCTCGGTGCGGCGCGAGACCCTGGAGTCGATCGGCGAGCGCTCCGGGATCACCCGCGAGCGCGTCCGCCAGATCGAGGCGGCTGGCCTCGACGCCCTGCGCTCCTCGAAGAAGTTCAAAGAGGAGCAGGAGGCCTTCGCCGAGATCGCCCGCTTCGTCGAATCGCTCGGCGCCGTCGTCGCCGAGGACGAGCTCCTCGCCGCGCTCGGGAAGGACGAGAAGGCGCGCAATCGCTTCCGCTTCCTCCTCGTCGCCGGCGCCGCGTTCATCCGCGAGCGCGAGACCGACGACTTCCTCGCGCGTTGGCACATCGACCCGAAGACCGCGAAGGCGATCCACGAGGCCTTGAACGCGCTCTACAAGGGCCTCGAAGACGACGAGGTCGTGCCCGAGGGCGAGATGCTCGACCGCTTCCTCGAGGAGTTGAAGGGCGTGAACGACGCCTACAAACGCGAAGAGGTCCTCACCCGCTGGCTCGGCCTCTCGAAGAAGATCGCTAAGAACCCCTTGGGCGAGTGGGGGAAGGCCTCCGCGCCAGGGGTCCGCACCAAGGGCATCCGCGACTACGCGTACCTCGCGATCAAGAAGAAGGGCGCGCCGATGCACTTCTCCGAAGTCGCCGCGACGATCTCGGGCGTCTTCGCCAAGAAGGCGCACGTGGCGACGACCCACAACGAGCTCATCAAGGATCCACGCTTCGTCCTCGTCGGCCGCGGCCTCTACGCGCTCACTGAGTGGGGGTACACGCCCGGCGTGGTGCGCGACGTGATCCGCGAGGTGCTCGAAGAGCACGGCCCCTTGAAGAAGGACGAGATCATCACGCGGGTCAAGAAGGCGCGCTTCGTGAAGGACAATACGATCGTGGTCAATTTGAATGATTCGCGCTACTTCAAGCGCTTGACCGACGGCCGCTACGCCGCGGCGTAATCGAATCCGATCGGTTTTAATCACAGCAAAGCGCGTGCGGGCCCGCAGGCCCGCGCGCGCTTTGCTACACTGTGCGCATGTCGCTCTTCGCGCCTATCACCGAGAAGGCCGGTCTCCGGCTCCAGAAGTGGCCGCTCTTCTCCGCCGGGCTCGCTATCCTGCTTGTCGCGGCCGTCTTCGCGTGGGGGATGGTCGCGACGGCGTTCTCGCTCGCGCTCTTCCTCGCGCCCCTCTGGCTCCCGGTGCTCGTCCTTGGTGCCGCGTGGACGCTGTGGGTCAACTGGCGGCGTTCCGAGTTCCTCGCCAAGCAGGACTATGTGCTCCTCGAGATCAAGCCACCGCGCTCCGTCGAGCGGACGCCCTTGGCCATGGAGACCGTGATCGACGGACTCCACCTCGACCCGGGCGAGAGCAACTGGTACGCGATCTACGTCAAAGGCGCCACGCGGCCGCTCTGGTCGCTCGAGCTCGCCTCCTTGGGCGGGCAGGTGCACTTCTATATTCGGGCGCGCACGAGCTTCCGCCGCCAGGTGGAGACGCAGGTATACGCGCAGTACCCGGGCGCGCAGGTCGTCGAGGCGCCCGACTACACGCGCATGGTGCACGCGCCCTCCGCCGAGTGGGAGGTCTTCGGCTGCGACTACAAGCATACGAACAAAGATCCGTATCCGATCAGGACGTACGTCGAGTTCGGTCTCGACAAGCCGCAGAAGGAACCGGAGCAGACCGACCCCTTGGCGAATCTGATCGAATTCCTCGGCTCGCTCGGCCCCCACGAGCAGCTCTGGATCCAGATGGTGCTCCGCGTCCACAAGGGCGAGAAGTACGAGGAGTCCGGCCACACCTGGCGCGACGAAGCGAATCAGATCATCGAGAAGATCCGCAAGGACACGCGCTCGCCCTACAACGACCCGAACACCGGCAAGGAGATGCCCGGCTTCCCGAATCCGACCAAAGGGCAGTCGGAAGCGATGGCCGCGATCGAGCGCAACATCGCGAAGCAGGCATTCGACGTCGGCATCCGCGCCATCTACCTGGGCGAGCACGGCCACTTCAACGGCGCGACGATCCCCGGCATGAAGGGCCTCTTCAAGCAGGTGAGCTCGAACACGCTGAACGGCATCACCTGGACGGGCGGCAAGGGCCTTCTCGGCTTCAACGACTATCCATGGGAATTCAGTACGGAAAAGATGAAGGAAGAATTGCGCGAGGAGATCGTCGACGCGTATCGCCGCCGACAGTGCTTCTACCCGCCGCATGCGCGCGAGGACTACATGGTGATGAGCTCCGAAGAGCTCGCGACGATCTTCCACATCCCCTCGCGCGCGGTCGAGACGCCCTCCCTCGAGCGCATCCCGTCGGCGACGAGCGAAGCGCCCGGCAACCTGCCCGTCTAGCATGGGATTCTTGCAGCGACTCTTGGCCGCGGGCGCGGGCGCCGTCGACCTCCATCTGCGGCGGTATGCGCCCGAGTGGGTGATCGGCCTCGTCGCCTCTGCGGTGATCGTTGCGACGGGGTGGTTCCTCCTCGGGGCGCCGCGCCCCTTTCCGGCAGGCGCGGTCGTCGTCGTCCCGCAGGGCGCCTCGGCGCGGAGCGCGGCGACGCTCCTTGCGGAGGCGGACGTGGTGCGCGAACCGGTCCTCCTGGAGTTCTTCTTGCGCGCGACAGGGGAGGGCGCTTCGATCCGCCCGGGCGCCTATCGCTTCGCGGGCCCCGAGAATCTCGTCGCCGTCGCGCTCCGGCTCGCGCGGGGCGCGTACGGCATCCCTTCGGTGCGCATCACCTTCCCCGAAGGCTCGACCGTGCTCGATATGGCGAACAAGATCGCGAAGGTCGTGCCCGGCGTCTCTGCCTCCGACTTCATCTCTGCGGCGGGGCCGTACGAGGGCTATCTCTTCCCGGACACGTACACCTTCCAGCCCTCCGACACGGCGGCGGCGATTACCGACCGGATGCAGCAGAACTTCGTCGAGAAGACCGCGCCGCTTGCGCCCGACATCGCCGCTTCGGGCCACTCGCTCTCCGATATCGTCATCATGGCCTCGATCATCGAGCGCGAGGCGGCGCGGCCCGCCGATCGCGCCATGGTCGCCGGGATCCTGTGGAATCGCATCCGCCTCGGGATGCCCTTGCAGGTCGACGCGGTCTTCGGCTACATCAACAGCCGGGCGACCTATTCGCCCTCCTTCCGCGATCTCGCGGTTGATTCGCCCTACAACACGTACCTCAACAAGGGGCTCCCGCCCGGCGCGATCTCGAACCCCGGCCTCTCCGCGCTCGAGGCCGCGCTTCACCCGGCGAAGACGAGCTACCTCTACTACCTCACGGGCCGCGACGGCCTCATGCACTATTCGAAGACCTACGCCGGCCAGCTCGCGAACGAACACGCCTATCTCAACTAGGGAATACGAAACCGCGCGACGGTTTTCTCGACAGATTGGACCCTTCGAGAACCTATCGCGCGGCAGGCGGGTGCGTCATAACCCCAGCTCCCTCCATTCTTTTATCTCAACCCAAGTCTTTTTTTCGACGCGGTCGAACTCGATTTGGTCGTTGTCCCAGGCGATTTTCCAATCGGCAACGGGCAGGCCAGCTGACCGATCTGGGATCAGGAGCCATGGCGCGCCCACGATGTTCTCGAGCGTCAGGACGCTCGCACCTTCTCTGATCCTTCGGTCGGAAGGGGCTCGGGCAGGCGCCCTGGCTGGATCAAACAGGCCAGGCATCCTTTTCCCGGCGCGAAGCCGCACACGGAATTGGATTACGGTCTTTTTCTTCATGGTTCGCCTCACAAAAAACTCCGATTTTATCGTCGCATCTACCGCCCGACTGTCAAGCGTGATTGAATGGGCGTATGCGAAGCGTGCCGGAGGCAAGAGGGGAGCGCGTATTCGTCGGCCTCTCGGGCGGCGTCGACTCTGCGGTCGCGGCCGCCCTGCTGCGGGACGCGGGCGCCAAGGTGACGGGCGTATTCATCAAGGGCTGGTATCCGCCCGGCCTCCCGTGCACGTGGGCCAGCGACCGGCAGGACGCGATGCGGGTCGCTGCGCACCTCGCCATCCCGTTCGCCACGCTCGACGCCTCCGCGGAGTATAAGCGCGGCGTGATCGACTACCTTATCGCCGAATACAAGGCGGGGCGGACGCCGAACCCCGACGTGATGTGCAACCGCGAGGTCAAGTTCGGCGCCTTCTATCGCTACGCGCGGGAGGCGGGCGCCGACCACATCGCGACGGGGCACTACGTCTCCGGCGAGAAGGATCAGCGCTACTTCCTCTGGGCGGTGCCGAGAGAGGCGTTCGCCTTTACGTTCTTCCCGCTGGCGGATCGGACGAAGCCCGAGGTGCGCGCGCTCGCGAAGCGCTACGGGCTCCCGGTGTTCGACAAGCCGGACAGCCAGGGCGTCTGCTTCCTCGGGCCCGTGTCGATCGAGGAATTTCTCGCCGCAGAGCTCGGCGTCGAAGCGGGCGAGGCCGTCGACGAACGCGGAGAGCGCGTGGGCGCGCATCGCGGCGCGGCGCTCTATACGATCGGCGAACGCGTCGGCCTCGCGGGTGGCCCGTGGTACGTCCGCGAGAAGGACCTCGCAGCGAACCGGCTCGTCGTCGGCCGCACAGATGCTCTCCGTGAAGGTCGGACCTTCACACCGGACGTGAAGGTCCGACTTTCACAAGCCAACTGGCTCGAGGAGCCGGTGGGAGAGCTGGTCGCGCAGTATCGCTACCGGGGCCCGCGCGTGCGCGGGCGCATCGTGGGCGAGCACTTCGAGCCGACCGAGCCCTTCCCCGAGCCGCCTGCGCCGGGCCAGTCGCTCGTCTGCTATCGGGGCGATGAACTCCTCGGCGGTGGTATCATCGAGCCATGAACTCGAACGCGCGCCTCATACTCGTCACCGCCATTATCGCTGCGGCGCTCGTCGGCGGATTCTTCCTCCTCACGCCGCATGCGCGGGAGGTGCGCGTCGCGAGCCCGTCGCCCGCTGCGACCGCCTCGGCGACGCCTGCGATCACTTTTAAAGACGCTTTCAAGAAAGGCGTCCATACGTTCTCAGGCACCGTCGAGGCGCCAGACGCCTGCGCGTCCGTCTCGGCCGCGGCCTCGGTCGCGACGTCGACCGACAATCCGCGCATTATCCTCGACCTCTCGATGCCCGCGACCGAAGGGCTCTGCCTCGAGCTCCCGACGCCGGTCTCGTTCTCGACCACGTTCGCCGCGTCCTCGTCGCTCCCGATCGAAGTGCGGGTCAACGGCGCGCTCGCGACGACGACGCCATGACCGCGCCGACGATCGTCAAGGCCGATGGGTCCGTGGAGCGCTTCAATCCTGCGCTCCTCGCGGACTCGCTCGTGCGTGCGGGCGCGGGGCGGCACGCCGCGGAGCGGATCGCGGAGAAGATCACGGCGAGCCTCGCTCCCGGCGCCACCTCGAAGCAGATCTACCGCCGCGCCTTCGCCCTGCTCCGGCAGGGGAGCGCGCGGCCGGTCGCGGCGCGCTACGCCTTGCGCCGCGCGCTGCTTGAGTTCGGCCCGTCGGGCCACCCCTTCGAGGACTTCATCTCGCGCCTCTTCGCGAAGGAGGGCTGGCAGGTCGAGACGCGCAAGATGATCAAGGGCCACTGCGTCACGCACGAAGTCGACTTCTACGCCTCGCACCCCGGGAAGGGCGAGTATATGGCCGCCGAACTCAAGTATCACAACGATCCGGGCTACAAGACCGACCTCAAGATCGCGCTCTACGTGAAGAGCCGCTTCGACGACATCTTCGCCTGCGACCCGGCCGTGCGCGCCTGCCCGATCGACCGCGGGCTCCTCGTCACCAACACGAAGTTCAGCTCCGAGGCGATCGCGTACGCCGAGTGCGCCGGCGTCGAGCTCCTCGGCTGGAGCTACCCGGTCGAGGGCAACCTCTTCGACCGCATGTGCCGCGCGAAGGTCTACCCGGTCACGACCCTCACGACCCTCACGACGGCGGAGAAGCGCCTCCTGATCGGCGAGCGCATCGTCGCAGCCGACGAGCTCCTCGAGAGCCGGAGCGCGCTCGCGCGCATCGGCTTCTCCGCCGCGCGCATCGGCGAGGTCTTCGCGGAGGCCGAGGAACTGATCGCGCTGCCGCACCCCGCGGATATGCCATGAGCGAGTACTACAAGCCAGACAGGAATCCGGGCTGGAATTACGGCGGCAAGAGCTTCCGCCTCTCGCGCTCGAAGATCGGCCTCTACCTCGAGTGCCCGCGCTGCTTCTATCTCGACAACAAGCTCGGGACCGCCCGGCCGCCGGGGTTCCCGTTCAACCTCAACTCCGCAGTCGATGCGCTCCTCAAAAAAGAGTTCGACATCCACCGGGCCGGGAAGACCGCGCACCCGCTGATGGCTGCATACGGCATCGACGCGGTGCCCTTCGCCCATGAGTTGATCGACCTCTGGCGCGAGAATTTCAAAGGCATCGAGGTAGTGCACGAGCCGACCGGGTTCCGGGTCTCGGGCGCGGTCGACGATATCTGGGTCCGCCCCGACGGCGAGCTCATCATCGTCGACTACAAGTCGACGTCGAAGGACGAGCGCATCGAAGCCCTCGATAAGGAGTGGCACGCGGGCTACAAGCGGCAGATGGAGACCTACCAGTGGCTCTTCCGAGCCCACGGCTACCGCGTCTCCGACACGGGCTACTTCGTCTACGCGAACGCGAGCAAGGACAAAGCGGCTTTCGACGGCAAGCTCGAGTTCGAGGTGACCCTCGTGCCCTACACGGGCGACGCGTCCTGGGTCGAGCCAACGCTGCGCGATATCAAAGCCTGCCTCGAGAGCGCGGCCATCCCTGCGGCGGCCAAAGACTGCGACTACTGCCGCTACCGCGAAGCGGCGGGGAAGAAGCTCCTCGCGCAGCACCAGGCTCATGGAGGTACGGATTGATCCGTCGTGGCACGAGGTGCTGAAGGGTGAGTTCGAGCAGCCGTACTTCAGAGAGCTGACCGAATTCGTGAAGAAGGAGTATGCGAGCGAGGTGGTGTACCCGCCGCCCAAATACCTCTTCCGCGCGTTCGACCTCTGCCCGTTCGACAAGGTCAAGGTCGTGATCCTCGGGCAGGACCCGTATCACGGCAAGGGGCAGGCGAACGGACTCTGCTTCGCGGTCGGGGAGGGAATAGCGCTCCCGCCCTCGCTCCAAAATATCTTCAAAGAGATCGAGAGCGACCTCGGCAAGCCGCTCGTACATAAGACCGGCGACCTTGAGCGCTGGGCCAAGCAAGGCGTGCTCCTCCTCAATGCGACGCTCACGGTCAAGGCGCGCATGGCTGGGAGCCATCAGGGCCGCGGGTGGGAGGCATTCACCGACGCGGTCGTGCAGGCTTTGAACGACAAGCGCGAGCATCTCGTCTTCATCCTCTGGGGCAACTACGCGCGACAGAAGGGCGCGCACATCGACCGCAGCCGCCACTGCGTGATCGAGTCCCCGCACCCATCGCCCTTTTCCGCTGCCGCCGGCTTCTTCGGCTCGAAGCCGTTCAGCAAAGCGAACGCCTACCTCGTCGAGCATGGCGAAGCGCCTATTGACTGGATGTAACTTGTCTGGCACTATTTCTTCAGGCCCATAGGGGCGTTGACTGGAGGTCCCCATGCTAACGACACATCGACTACGTTTTGTTGATACACGTACGCTCGAGGATGTCGTCCGAGAAGCCGGCATACGACCGATCCCGAAGGACCGAATGGAATCCTTCGAAGCCACGAGGCGGTTTCATCCTGATAATCGGCCGCGTCTTCGTCACGGCAGTGTGCTCAGCTGGCTCCGAAAGGAGGGGCGGCGGCAGGACGCTTGGCGGACGATTCGCGTGTGTGAAGATGGCGGTGCATACGCGCCGCCAGAGGACGCCCCCCAGCTGCCGCCACAACTCGTGCTGCGCGCAGAACGCTTCGGAGCTATGCCGGGCATGTCCGTCTGGCTCCGGTATCTCGGCACGAGCGCCTTCCTCTTGGTGACTCAGTGCGTTGCGGGGCAGAGGGACGCCGTCGTGATCGGCGCGTGCGGCACCGGCATCGACACGCTCGACCATTGGAACTGGCTGAGCGCATGAGTTCAAATCGACGGGCGCCAGCGAACCATTCGCAGGCGCCCCGATTCATTCTCCAGAGCAAGTGCGGTATATTTCACTGGTCAGCAAGGAAAGGGTTCTTTCATGCACACGAATACGGTCGGCGTCGCTCCACAGGAGCCGGTGCCAATGACGTTCGAGTTCACGGACGATGCTCTACGCCGCCTCGAAGCGATGCGACAGCGCAGTGGCGCGGATTCGTACGCGGAGGTGCTGCGTAACGCTCTCCGGCTCTACCAGTGGGTCCGCGACAGGGAGCGGGAGGGCTTCCATATCGGCCTCGCCCGTGACGATAAGCTCGTGAGGACGATCACCTTCCAGTACTGAACAAGGGCGCCTGCGGACTTACCGCGGGCGCCCGAAGTCGTTTTAGGATAAGCTGGCGCTATGAACCATACGCCCCAGATCAAAGCGGCGATCCGATTCGCAGCAGAGAAGCATCGCGCGCAGGTGCGGCTCGGCGCAGAGCGCACGCCGTATATCGCGCACCTCGTCTCAGTCGCGCTCTTGGTCGCGGAGGACGGCGCGGAGGACGACGTCGTCACCGCCGCGCTGCTTCACGACACCTTGGAAGACACCGACACGACGCGCGCAGAGCTCGTCGAGCGCTTCAACGAGCGCGTTGCGGAGCTGGTCGAGGACGTGACCGAGGACAAGGCGCTCTCCTGGGAGGAGCGGCGAGCGCGCTACCTCGAACACCTCGAGCACGCCGCCTCGGACGACGCGCTCTTGATCGCGATCGCCGACAAGATCGACAACATCGAGGACAAGCTCGAGACGATTGAGCGCGAGGGCCCCGCGTTCCTTAGCGGCTTCAGTCGCGACCCGGCGGCGTACGTGCGCTTCAACGCCGAGGCGCTCCGGATAGCCGAGGCGCGCCTCCCTGAGCACCGCCTCACGAAGCGCCTAGGCGAGGCGCATGCGCGCGAGCAGGAAGCGCTCAAATAGTCACCAGACCGTCGTGCGATCCGCTGCGGGGCGGTAGAGCTTGTCACCTTTCTTGATGCCGAAAGCGTCATAGAAGGCCGAGAAGTTCGAAAGCGGGCCATTAATCCGGAATGTGCCCGGGGAGTGCGGATCGGTCAGGACCTGCGTCTTCTCGAATTCGGGGCGCACGTTCTCGCGCTCGAAGAGCGCGAAGCCGATGAAGAAGCGCTGCTCCGGAGTAAAGCCGTCAATGTTTCGGCGACCGCGACGCGCGAGCTCGAGCTGGTAGGCGTCATATGCGATCGAGAGACCGCCGAGGTCGGCGATATTCTCGCCCAGAGTGAGCTTGCCGTTCACTTTCACCCCGTCGGCGACAACGTAGCGGTCGAATTGCTTCCGCACCACTTCGGCGCGCTGGTCGAAGCGTGCGCGATCCTCCGTCATCCACCAGTTCTCCAGGTTGCCCTTAACGTCGAACTTGCTCCCTTCGTCGTCGAAGCCGTGCGTGATCTCGTGTCCGATCACGGCGCCGATACAGCCGTAGTTCAGGGCCTCGTCCTCGACGATGTTGAAGAACGGCGGCTGCAGGATCGCGGCGGGGAAGACGATGTCATTCAGGTTCGGATAAAAATACGCGTTCACCGTCTGCGGATACATGAGCCACTCCCAGCGGCGAATGGGCCGTCCAATCTTCTTGAGCTCGCGCCGATGCTCGAATATGTTCGCGCGGATGATATTGCCAACGTAGTCGTCCGACCTGATCTCGAGGCCGCGGTAACTCTTCCACTTGTCGGGGTAGCCGATCTTCTTGTTGAGTATCTTCAGCTTAGCGAGCGCCTTCTTCTTGGTCGCCGCGCTCATCCAGTCAAGGCCCTTGATTCGCGCCTCGTACGCGGTGAAGAGATCGTCGACGATAACGAGCATCCGCTTCTTCGCGTCAGGAGGGAAGTGCTTCGCTACGTAGAGCTGGCCTAACGTTTCGCCAAGGTAGGCATTCGTGACGCCCAAGACGCGCCGCCAGAGAGGACGGATCCTCTTCACTCCCGATAGCGCGGTGCCGTGGAAGGCGAAGGAAGCCCGGATAAACGGGGTCGACAAGGAGCCCGCGAAGCCATCCACGATCGAGAGTTCAAGATAGCTCTTCCATGCCACGAGCGGCGTCTCGTCGACCATCTTCGATATGGCAACCATGAATTCCGGTTGGTTCACTATGAGAGTCGAGAGACGGGGTGCGTGGATATCCCTAAAGTATTCGGGCCACGCGATAGCCGGGGCGAGCGCGCCGAGCTTCGCGATCGTCATCTTGTTGTAATTCTTGTGCGGATCGCGCAGGTCTTCCTTCTTGCGGGAAGCCGCAGCAAGCGCCGTCTCGAAGGCAAGCAGCGCGATGGTCTCCTCCTTCGCTTCGGCGACGGAGCGCCCCATGAGGCGATAGAGCCGTTCGACGTACGCCTCGTACGCGGCGCGGACGCGTTTCGATTCGACGTCGTCTTTCAGGTAGTAGTCGCGGTCGGGCATGCCGATACCAGCCTGGCCCACCCGCAGTACGTACTGCTCGCTGTCCTTGTCGTCGTGGTCGATGCCCGCGCCCCAGGCGACGTCGACTCCAGCTTCGTGCAGGTAGGCGATCGTGTCGAGCAGATCCTTCTTGGTCGCGATAGCGCGGACGCGCTTCAACAAGGGCTCGAGGGGCGCGAGGCCTGCAGCATTCCGCCGCTTCATGTCCATGCCTGAGAGGTAGAAGTCGCGGATCATCTGTTCGGGGCTCCCTTTGGCGGCGCGCTTCAACCCAAGAAGGTCCTGCAGGATAGCGCGCAGCTCGCGCTCGGTCTTGAATCGCAGCATGACGAAGGTCCCCCAACGCGACTCGTGCGCGGGGACC
>JAGWWI010000009.1 GCA_018970465.1 Patescibacteria group bacterium | reverse complement strand
CCTCGGCTTTGATACACCGCAGGAAGCATGGGAGCGAGAGATGAAAAAGGCCGCGAAGCGCGGCGGTGCTAAGCTAACGGGAGTATTAAAAGCTAATCAGTGGTGTTCGGATTGAGGGGTTTGCGTGGGTATCATTTCCAAACATAATTATCACACCATATCCGTTCTCAAGAAAATGACATGCCGTGGCATACCCAATGCCTGATGTACCTCCGGTTACGATTGCGAATTGTGTGCGAGGACTATTTCCCATATGCGTTCGAAGCCTGTTGTGGTGAATTCGTGTTGGTATTGTAACCCATAATTCTTAAACTGCTCCTCGACTACAGAGTCCGTGACTGTCAATACCTCTGGGAACGTCGCCTTATCTCCGGCATCTAATAGAAACAGCACGAGTCGCTGAAATTTCGGCCATCGTTTTCTAAGGCCAGATTCGACTCCCTTGCATGACGTTTCCAATTTCCTTACTTCATAGAGATAGTCGTAAAGACGGTCTAAAATTGATGCTTTCACCTGTGCGGTAGTGGGGACTGGCATCTTAAGAAAGATATTTTCGCCATATAAAGCTACTCCCTCCCGTAAAGAAAGCAGGAGGTGCACTCCGTGACTACCAAACCTAAACGAGCCTGGATTCCCGATTTCTTCTTCTCGGACAAGGCTTACATCAATACTTGCAGGGACAGAGGCGAATGGCTTTGCCAAAAGAAACTCAAAAAAGTTCCCTTTCTTTGTCACAACGCACAAATCAATATCTCCCGGGTGCGGAGTGTGGATGGAAGAGCCAAATTGCACGATGGATAGAACCTTCCCCAAACATTCTTGCGAAAGGAAAGTTCTCGGGTCTACTGTATTCATTGCTCGTCCGTACAGTATAACTCACCTCTCATTTCTCTACCCCATCGGGGACTGGAAACAGGAACCGGCGCAGATGCTGGCTTCGGCCAGTTCAAGTCCCACGTCCCTGCTCGAAATCGGGAAGAGGAGGGCCTGATTGCGACACGAAAACGGCTCGAACACGAGAGTTGGAATGGAACTGGATATACGTTGCATTTGCTGCGTAACAGAAAAAGCTCCCCCTAGGTTTTAGGCGCTTTTTCTGGTGAACACCCGGGCCGATACCGTACCAATTTTGACGAGGGCCGGTACTGGTTCCTGATGTCACAATCGTGTTGGGGGGACGCTACTTGCACTCGTCCCCTTCCGTCGCCTAATCTCTCGCTATTTTCTTTGTGGGGTTGGTTCAAGTCCTGCGCCCGTCATGACTCCCAAGTCGTAAGTTCTTTATAGAACTCCTCTTCGTCTTCAGGGATGGTCCTCATGTTCTTTAGCCTCCCACCGGACAAGATATACGCCCGCTCGATGCCGAGCCGCGCTAGAAAGTGGACGTTATGCGATATGACCATCATTGCACCCGGAAAATCTTCGAGTGCATCGGTGATGGTGTCGAGCGTCTCGATATCAAGATTGTTTGTCGGCTCATCGAGCACGAGAAGGTCTATAGGGCGGCTCGTGGCCTGCGCGAGCGCAAGACGCGCCGTCTCACCGCCTGAGAGCGTATCCGCCGTCTTGTGAATGCTGGTCTCGACGCAAAAAAGGAACGTACCGAGCTGGCCTCGAGCAGCCTGCTCGTTCATGCTTGGGTTGGCTTGAAGCAAATTGTCGAGGATAGATAATTCCGGGCGAACGGTTTGATACTTCTGATCCATATATACGGCTTCAAACGTATCCGAACGCTTCACGCTGCCATTGAGCACGTACGCTCCTGGGATACCGACGAGCGCCTTAGCGAGCGAGCTTTTACCAGAGCCATTCTTCCCCATGAGGACAAGGCGATCGCCAAATTCGATGCGTAAATTGATCGCATCAACAAGGGTTCGACCGGCTACAACAAGAGAGCCGTCGGATACGCTTACCAGCATCCGCTTCGAGCGCTCTGCGCCGGCCGCAATACCTACCTGAACAGTTTTTCGCCTCGGCCTTTGCAGTTGTCGTGCTTTCTCCTGGCGCTCTTCCATCATCTGGTCCTGCTGTCGCTTAAGCCGCCCGGCCCCTTTTTCTGATCGTCCCTTGAAAAATCCTTCGGCGAACTTGTCGCGGCTCGGTTCTGCCTTTGACCGTCTCCCGGCACGCGCCGCCCGGGCGGCACGGGTTTCTCTTGCTTCAATAGCTTGCCGAGCTTTACGGATATCTTTCTTCGCTGCTTCCAGATGGCGCTCACGAGCCTCATCCGCAAGATGTTTCTGTTCCTGATACGCAGAGTAATTGCCGCCGAATCGCGTCAGGATCCCGCCCTCAAGCTCCCAAAGCGAGGAGACAACATGGTCAAGAAAGAGCGGGTCATGAGAAACGACAACGAACGCGCCCCTAAAAGCAAGGAGGTAGCGCTTCAAGACCTCAAGTCCGTCGGCATCTAGGTGGTTGGTGGGCTCGTCGAGAAGGAGCACGTCAGGGCTGTCCGTATCGGCAGTGGCGATGAGAAGCTTGGCGAGCTCGCCTCCTGAAAGCGCCCGGACTTCTTTATCGGGCAAAATGCCCGTCGTACCGAATAGTCGTTCAATCGATGCGTGGACGAGCGCCCACGATACACCGCGACTCTCGAGGAGGGCCTCGACAGTTTCCGCTCGTTCAAATAGCGAAAACTCGAGTTGCGGTAGGTAATGCACTTTCCCAAATGATTCGACCCGGCCTGAAGAAGGCGGGACGGCCCCGGCCAGAATCTTGAGGAGTGAAGTCTTGCCCTCCCCATTTCGACCGATAAGGCCAATATGATCGCCACGAGCAATGGTCACTGACAACGCTCTGAAGAGCGTCTTGTGCGGGAGTTCGAACCCTATATTTTTTGTAGAGAGAAGTATTTGCATGCGCATAGCGGGGCGAGTGTTGGCCCCGTGGTTAGCTGATAAAAGCTTATGCGCGATACTTCATTGGAGTACCCATAGCATAGCATGAATTCTGCTTTCTGGATATTCTCGCCCCCTCTAGGGGACGGGAATGAGGAACTGGCTTAGATGTTGAGTCTCCCTGGTTCAATTCCAATGCCCCTGCTCAAAATCGGGGAAGAGAGGGTGTGATTGCGACACAAAAGCAGCTCGAACACGAGAGTTGGAATTGAACTGGATATACATTGTAAATGCTGCGTAACAGAAAAAGCGCCTCTAGGTTTTAGGCGCTTTTTCTGTTGAGCATGGGGGCCGGTACTGCACCACCTTTGACGAGGGCCGGTACTGGTTCCTGGCGTCACAATCGTGTTGCGGGGGCGGGACTTGAACCCGCATCTCGAGGTTATGAGCCTCGCGAATTACCATTACTCTACCCCGCTATGGGGCATACTATACGCTCCGGACCCGAACGCGCAAGCGCGGGCGTGGCTAGAGGGCGCCCAATTCGCGGAGCGCAGACTCGAAGCGCGCGAGCGTGCGCGCGACGAGGACGGCCGAGAGGTCGAAGGCCGAGCCCTCGTGCGCGATCTGATTGCGCACTTTGTGCGCCTCCCACGCATCAGAGAGGTGCGCGAAGCCCTCGCGCGGGATCTGCATGAGCTTCTCCCCCACCCCTTGGCCCGCGTAGCCGCGGCGGCCGAGGGCCTCGTCGAGCAGCACGTCCGCCTCGATGATCGCCTCGCGCCACTCGGAGGCATTCGTGCTCCCGCCGAGCTCGCGGATGCGCTGCCAGCGCGGCGAGGGGCCCGCCGCAGCGACGGGCGCGCCGATCAAGGTCTCGTAGTATGCCTTCTCGCGCTGGCGGAGGTCGTAGAGACGCATCATGATGTAGACGAGGAGCGTCATCCCCGCGAAGGAGATTGCGTAGCCCGCGACGACGATCCAGAGCCAGACGTTCGCGGCGAGGCGCTCGAGCGCGGCGAATGACGGCCCCGCTGCGAGACCGAAGACGGCGAAGAGATTGCTGACCGCGTTGCCGAGCGAGACGGTGTTGCCTCCCATCCCTTAGAGCATAGCAGCTCTCACGCTGCGGCTGCGAGGTTGTGAACGGCTGCGGCCGCCGCGAAGAGCCGCGCTTCGCCCGCGTGGGGCGCGGTGAAGTGAATGCCCGCCGGGAGGCCGCCCGCCGCCGGCATGGGCGCCGAGATCGCAGGGAGGCCCGTCAAGTTCGCGAGCACGGTGTAGGCGTCTTCGAGGTAGAGCGCCAAGGGGTCGGACTTCTCCCCGATGCGGAACGCGGTCGTCGGCATCGTCGGCGTCGCGATGACGTCGGCCTCCTCGAAGGCCGTGGCGAACTCGCGGCGCAAGGCGGCACGCGCCGCGTTCGCCTTCTTGTAGTAGGCGTCGATGTAGCCCGCAGAGAGCACGAAGGTGCCGAGCAGGATGCGGCGGCGGGTCTCGGGGCCGAAGCCTTCTGTGCGCGAGCGGACGTAATCCGCGAGGAGCGTATCGCCGCGGGCGGCGAGCCCGTAGCGGATGCCGTCGTAGCGGGCGAGGTTCGTCGAGACCTCGGCGAAGTTTATGATGTAGTAGGCCGCAAGCGAGGGCGCGGCCGAGGGGATCTCGACGTCGACGAGCGTATGCCCGGCCGCCGTAAGCCTCTCGAGCGTCTCCTCGAAGCGCGCCTTCACCCCCGCGTCGAGGCCCGCGTGCGCGAGGAGGGCGCGCGGCACGCCGATCCGGAGGCGCTCCGGCGCAGCCGGCGCCGCGTAGAGCCCGTCGGGGGCCGTGGTCGAGTCCAAGGGGTCCGCGCCGCGGATCGCGTCGAAGAGGATACGCGCGTCCTCGGCTGTCTTCGCGAGGGGCCCGACTTGGTCGAAGGAGGAGGCCGCCGCGATGACGCCCGCGCGCGAGACGGCGCCATAGGTAGGCTTCAGTCCGACGACGCCGCAGTGGCTCGCGGGGTTCCGCACCGAGCCGCCCGTGTCGGTGCCGAGCGCGGCAATCGCGAGGTGCGCCGCGACCGCAGCCGCGGAGCCGCCAGAAGTGCCGCCCGCGACGCGCGACGGGTCGTGCGGATTCTTCGTCACTCCGAAGGCCGAGTTCTCGGTCGAGCCGCCGAGCGCGAACTCGTCCATGTTCGTGCGCCCGAGGAACAGAGCGCCCTGCTCCCTCAGCTTCTCGATGACCGTCGCGTCGTAGGTCGCGCGGTAGTGCTCGAGCATCTTCGAGGCGGCGCTCGCGACCCGCCCCTCGATCAGGATGTTGTCCTTCACCGCGAGCGGGATGCCGCAGAGGAGTGGCGCAGCGTCGCCCTCGGTATCGATGCGCCGCTCGGCGGCGGCGATTGCCGCGTCGTCGGCGTCGAAGAGCTCGAGGTATGCATGCAATTCGCCGTTCCGCTCTCGCGCGGCCGCGGCGCAGGCGTCCCAGAGCGCGCGGACGGTGAACGCCTTGGCGCGGAGCCCGCGCGCGGCCTCGGCGATCGTGAGCTCGTTCAGCCCACGGCCCTGAGGCATGGTCGAAGGGTTATTCATGCGAAATGACCTTTTTCACGAGGAGCGCATCGCCCTCCCGCGCGGGGAATTGCGCGGCGATCCGCTCGGTATACGCCCCCGCTTCGTAGGGGTCGGCGTCTTGGCGCATGACGTTCCGCAGCGGCGGCGTCTCGCCGGCCTCCGGGAGCTCGAGCGCTTCGAGCTGCCCGACATAGGCGAGGATCGCGTCGAATTCCTTCGTGAACGCCGCGAGCTCATCCTCCCCGACCTCGATCCGCGCGAGAGCGGCCAATTTTTTCACTTCTTCAGCCGTAGCCATGCGGGCACTCTACCACAGCACCAAAGACTTTGGCGCTATGCGCGTCACGCGCCGACGATCTTGCGGAATTCCCGCTCCGAGACGACGCGGATGCCGAGCTCCTCCGCCTTCGCGAGCTTCGAGCCCGGGTTCTCGCCGGCAAGGACGAGGGCGGTCTTCGCCGAGACCGAGCCGGCGGCTTTGCCGCCCGCGGCCCGAATCAAGCCCTCCGCCTCCTCGCGCGAGAGGGTCGGCAACGTGCCCGTGACGACGACCGTCTGTCCGGACAAGGGGCCCTGCGCGGGCGCTTCGACGCGCACCGGGCGCAGGTGTTCGAGCAGCCGGTCGAGCATCGCGCGGTTCCCTCGGTCAGAGAACCACGCTTCGACCGCCGCTCCGATCACGGGCCCGACGCCCTCGATCGCCGCGAGATCCGCCGCGCGCATCTTGGCGAGCGCGCGTACCGTGCCCGCCGTCTCGGCCAAGAGGCGCGCGACCTCCTCGCCTACGTGCGGGATCGAGAGCCCGACGAGGAGGCGGTCGAGCGAAGGCCGCTTCGCCGCCTTGAGCCCGGCTAGGAGATTGGCAGCCTTCGTCTCCTCGAAGGACGGCAGCGCGAGGAGCTCGTCCTTCGTGAGCTCGAAGAAGTCGTCGGGCGAAGCGACAAGCTCGTGCGCCATGAGGAGCCGCACCGTCTCGCGGCCCATGCCGTCGATGTCGAGCGCCGACTTCCCCGCGAAGTGGATCAGTTTCCGCGCCTGCTGCTCGAACGAGCCAGGAACGGCACAGCGGCGCGCGGCGCCTTTTGCTGTTTTCGTTGCCGGCACCCGCTCGATGCGGCCGTCGCCGCCGCACAAGGGCGAGTGGGTCGGGAACTGCCACGGCTTCGCCCCCGCGCTCCGCAGCTCTTTGATCACCGAGACGACCTCGGGGATGATGTCGCCCGCCTTCTGGAGGATGACGGTGTCGCCGATGCGGATGTCGCGCTCCGTGATGAAATCCTCGTTGTGGAGGGTGGCGCGCGCGACGGTGGTGCCCGCGACGGCGACGGGCCGGAGGTGCGCGACGGGAGTCAAGACGCCGGTGCGGCCCACCTGGAGCGTGATGTCCTCGACGACCGTTTCGACCTGTTCGGGCGGGAATTTGAGCGCCAAGCCAAAGCGCGGCGCCTTGCCGGTGTAGCCCAAGCGCTCCTGGAGCTCGACTGATTCGACTTTTACGACGACGCCGTCGAGCTGGTAGTCGAGGCGGCCGCGCGCCTGCGGGGCCTGCCACTCCTGCCAGTACGCGAGCACCTCTTCGGCCGAGTCGGCGTGCCGGCGCTCCGGATTGGTCGGGAGCCCGAGGCCCGCGAGGTAGTCGATCTCTTCGCTCTGGGTCGCCGGGCGCGCCTCGTTCGTCGCGGCGAGGTCGTAGACGAAGCACCCGAGGGGCCGCTTCGCCGCGACGGCCGGGTCGAGCTGACGGATCGAGCCCGCTGCGGCGTTGCGCGGATTCGCGAAGGGCGGGAGCCCCTCTTTCGCGCGTTCGGCATTAAGCTTCGCGAAGCCCGCGCGCGCGAGGTAGATCTCCCCTTCGGCGACGAGGTCGACCGCGCGCGCGAGCTGCGCAGGAACCTCCTTGATCGTGCGCACGTTGTGCGTCACGTCCTCCCCGATCCGGCCGTCGCCGCGGGTCGCGGCGAGCGCGAGCCGCCCCTTCTCATAGGTAAGGACGACCTTGAGGCCGTCGATCTTGAGCTCGACATCGTAGGCGGGTCGGACGCCCGCGAACTTCTCGATGCGCGCATCGAAGGCGCGGAATTCTTCCTCGGTGAACGCGTCGTTGTAGGACCACTGCGGCACGGCGTGCGGCACCTTCTTGAGCTCGGAGACGGGCGCGCCGCCCACGCGCGCCGTGACAGAGTCGGCGGAGCGGAGCTCGGGGTAGCGCTCCTCGAGGGCGCGGAGCTCGCGCTGGAGGGAGTCGTATGCCTCGTCGCTTATCTCGGGCGTGTCGAGGACATGGTAGCGGTGCGCGTGGTACGCGAGCAACTCGCCGAGCTTCGCCGCCCGTTCCCGCGCGCGCTTCGGAGCTGTCATGCGCTCACTATAACCTAATATTTCTCGTAGATGCCCCGAGAGACGACCCGCCCGCCCGCCGTGATGGCCGCGCAGGAGGTGTTGTATCCCTCGGCGAAAATGAAGGCGCGGTGCCCGTCCGAGAGCGGATTCAGATACTTATAAATGGTCACGTCGGCGCAGCTTGCCCCGCCGTTGAGCGCGATACGCTCCGTGACTGTGAGGGCGCCCGACGCGCCGGCGGTCCAGCTCGCCGAAGGCGAGCCCGAGACGGAGCCGTCGCAGGCGGCCGCCGCGTAGCCGGCGATCGTACCCGGATTCGGCTCGTTCGCCGCGCTGTAATCGCTGTAGACATACGCGCCCTCCTGCTGGTCGGCATAGAGCGCGCATTCGAGGGCCGCATCCGCCGCGTAGAAGGCGTCCTGCGAGAGGGTCGCGTCGGAGGCGAGGACCGACTGCTTGTACGCGAGCGACGCGAGCGCGAGGCCGAAGGAGACCATGACCGCCATGAAGATAACGGTGACGAGAAGCGCGATGCCGCGGCGCGGGTTCATTGCCATGGCGTGAGATTATCCGTCACCATGACCGCATAGTGCGTCCCCCGGTTGACCCAGAAGACGGTAGTCGTGACCTTGAGGTCGTTCGCGGAGAGGAGGGTCGCCTGGATCGCGCGCGTGAAGGGCGTTACCTGGTTCGACGCGCCGGACTCGGCGTAGTAGCCGTTCACGAGATACAAGGGGCCGCACGAGCTCATATTCGCGTTCGCGCAGGCCGCAAGCGCACGGCCGCTCCCCACTCCCATGGGGAGTCCAGGCGTCCCGTCGTAGGTGCACGGCTGGCCCTCGCAGGACGCGATCGAGCCCTCGCCCGAGCCGCCCGAGCCGCGCACAAACGCATTCCACGCATCCTGGGAGACATTCGAGCCGCCTGCGGCATACGCGTAGAGGAATTCGCGGTCGCGCATCGAGCGCGCGTACTCGATCCCCTCTTGCGCGAGATAGGAGGCGGTGAGCTGCTGGCTCGAGACCTGCGCGGCGACCGCGGCGCGATCGGCAACGTACAAGGGCCCCGCGACCGCGAGCGTGAGGATCGTCACGGCGACCAGGGTCTCAAGCAGGGTGAATCCAGATGTCCGCATGGTCATATATCCGTGCCGCGCGCGACGACGCTCGACTCGACGGTGAAGGGCGCGGTCTTCCCCGGCCCCGTCGAGACTGTCCCCGAGACGGTGATCGTGACGTAGGGCTGGTAGCCGTCTCCCTTCGCGACCCCCTTCGGCAGGAAGGTGAGCCCCGTAATGGTGACCGCCGGTGCGGTCAGCGCCGTAGTAGGCGCGCAGAAGCCCGTGGTGCTTGTACAGGATTCGATCGTGCCGCCCACGAGGCCGTAACGAACGTACCGCCCCTGCTGGTCGACAAAGGAGAACGTGGAGCCCGAAGAGCCGCTCGAGCAGTCGCCCGCGGAGCAGTAGCCCGTGCCGGTGCGCATCGCGGTCGTCATGCTCTCAAGGACGAAGGAGAGGTTGTCGATGCCGGTCGCGAGCCCTTCGGTCTCGCGGTTCACGCCGATCATGATGAGGTAGGCGCCCGACGCGAGAGTCATCACAACCGCGAAGAGCCCGATCGCGACGATGAGCTCGATGAGCGTATACCCGCGGGAGAAGGTCTTGGTCATGGGCAGCTGGCGACATTCGCGTCGATCTCGCCGGTCAAGGCAACCGCTATCGAGCGCGCACCGCCCTGGGGCGAGGTCAGGGTGATGCAGGCGGAGGTGATGGGGGCGGAGGCGTTATAGACGCCGTCTTTGGCCATAAAGGGCGTCGGGTCAGGGCGCACGAAGGTCACGTCGAGCCGCGAGAGCGTTCCTGCGGACACGCAGTAGCGTGCGCCCGAGGCGTAGGCGCAGACGTCCGAGACCGTGAGGCCATTGTTCAAGGCATACGTGGTGACGATGCTGTCTTGCCCCGCCTCGTAGACACAGTCGCCCCACTTGGCGTCGGGCGCGGAAGCGCCTGCGGGCGGCGTCGGGTGGCAGGCCGACGGGGCGGCCGGATAGGAATCACTGAAGAAGATGGTGTGCGTCCCGGTCGCGAACTCCAGTCCGTAACCCGTGTGCGTTACGCCGGAGACGGGCACGCGCGCCGCAAGCCCGTAGCTCTCCGCGCTCCGCAAGGCGAGCGCGAGGTCGTACGCCGCGTTCGAGAGCGTGATACTCCGATTGAAGGACCCCTGGGATACGAGCACGACCAGCGTGATGATGCCGATGATCGCGAGAACTATCAGCATCTCGATCAGGGTGAACCCAGCACGAGCGCGGTTATGGCGAGTGGATCCCATAAGGTGAAGTAGGCAAGAAGGAAGCCCGCGGCGAGGAAGGGAGCGAAGGGTACCTCGATACCTATTCTAGAGCCGCGCGGGGTGCGCGCCAACAGGACTATCCCCACTGCCGCGCCGATCCAGAAGGAGAAGAGGAAGCCGGGAATCGCCGCCCGGCCCGCAAGGAGGGCGAGCCCGAACACGAGCGGGCTGTCAGCGAGCCCCATAGCCCGCCCGCCCGAGAAGAGCCAGAGCGCAGCGAAGAAGAGCGCGAAGACGAACGCGACAAGGAACGTAAGGCGAAGCGCGGCTACCGATGGCGCGGCAATAGCTGCGAACCCCGCGGCGGCGAAGACGAACGCCCCAAGCAAGACGGGCGGCAGGATCTGGTGCGCGAGGTCGTAGAGGACGAGCGCGGCGAGGAGCGCCGCCGCAAGGAGGAAGAGGGCGAGGGCGAGTGTCGCGCCGAGCGAAAGGTATGCGAGCGCGAAGAGTACGCCGAGCACAAGCTCGGAGATGGGGGCGAGCGCAGAGACCCACGCGCCGCAGCAGCGCGCGCGGCCACCCGCGAGGAGCCAGGAGGCGACCGGCACGAGGTCGCGCGCCGCAAGCGCCGCGCCGCAGCGGTCGCAGCGGGAGCGGCCGAAGACGATCCCCTGCCCCGTATTGAGACGCCCGACGAGCACGCCGACGAAGGAGGCGATGATAGCCCCGAGGCCGAAGCAGAGCGCCGCGAGTACCGCCGAAGGGAGCGCCGTCATGCGCGCAGCATAGCAGGAAAAAGCGAACGCCCCGTTCCCGGGGCGTTCGCTCTACGACGCGAATGCGGGCTACGGGCAGACTGTCACCGCCGTTGCGGCGTTTGGCTCCGACTTCGACTGCCCGGTCGAGTCGACGCACCACGAGGAACTCGTGTTCGAGACAAGGGTCGCCTCGACGGCGTAGGCGGTGCCGGTGCTGTCGCAGGCGACCGCGCCCGCGCCGTTCGTCGAGTCGGCGCCCGAGATGGCGCGCGCGATCGTTGAATCGCCCGAGAACATGCCCGCGGTGCAGAGCGCTGTCGTCGCGCCGTAAGTGTTAGCGCCCGTGCCACTGTAGTAGATCTCGGCCTCGGTGCGGATCGAATCGAGATCGGACTGTACGGCGGCATCGGAGCCCTTGGAACGCGCCGTATTGAGGGAGGCCAGGACGACCGCCGAGAGGATGCCGATGATCGCGATGACCACCAGGAGTTCGATGAGCGTGAAGCCGCGAGAACGAAGTTTGTGCATGAATAAATGATTTACGGTAATGAACCCATTGTACGCGGAGAAAGTGCGCGTTCGCCGAGCCGTGTGGATAACACACGGCTAGATGGCCGAGGCGAGGTTGTAGATCGGCAGCAGGATCGCCGCAAGAAGGACACCCACCCCGAGGCCAAGGAGGACGATCATCAACGGCTCGATGAGCCCGACTAGCGTGTCGATCGCGGTCGAGACCTCGCGGTCATAGAACTTCGCGAGCGTCATGAGAATATTCCCGAGTTCACCCGTCTCCTCGCCCACCTTCACCATCGCGACCATGATGCCGGGCACCTCGGGGTGGCGGCCGAGGGCATCCGAAATCGATGAACCGCCCCTCACGTCCGACTCAACCGCGGCGATGACGCCCTGATAGACGGAGTTCCCCACGACTGACGCGGTGATATCGAGCGCCTCAACGACGGTGACACCCGCGAGGAGCATCGCCGCGAAGGTGTCGGCGACGCGCGCGAGGTAGAGCTTCGAGTAGAGGTCGCCGAGGTACGGTATCGAGAGCTTCAGGCCGTCCATGACAAGCTTGCCTTCAGCGGTCTTGCCGAGGCGCCAGACGTAGACGCCGGCCGCGATAAGCGCGATGAGGATGAAAATGCCGTAGGAGACCAGAAACTGCGAGAGGCCGATGACGATGCTCGTATAGATGGGCACCTTGGTACCCGAGTCGATCAGGACAGCGCTAATCTTCGGGATCACGAGCGTGAGCATAAGGGCCATCACGCCGAAGAAGACGACGATAACGAACGCCGGGTAGATGAGGGCGTTCTCGGCGCGGCTCGTGACCTCGTAGCTCTTGTCGAGGTGCTCGGCAAGCGCGGAGAAGGTCTCAGAAAGCTTGCCGCTCTCCTCCCCCGCGCGGACCATGTTGACGTAGAAGGGCGTGAAGACCTCCGGATGGCGCGCGAGGGCGGCCGAGATCGGGCTCCCGCCTTGGAGGTCGTCCGCGACCGAGGTCAGGACCTTCGCAAGCTGGTGGTTATCGACCTCGGATGCAAGGAGACGGAAGATGCGGAGCGCCGACACCTGCGCCTCGAACAAGGTAGCGATCTGCCGCGAGAAGATGACGATGTCTTTGTTCGGGATGCGGTTGAAGAACGGAATCTCCATATCGAGGAGACTCGCCGGCGCCATCGGCTCAAGCAGCGAAATCACGAGCTCTCGGCGCTGCAGCTCGGCGACTGCGCCGTCCTGGGAGAATGCCTCGATGGTGCCCTCTCGTTCGTGGCTGTCCTTGTCGATCGCGCGATACTTAAAGAGCATGTTAGAGATAGCGCTCGAAAGTCTTCGGGTCGATCGCGTGCGCGTAGGCATTCTCCACCGTGATCTCGCCGCGGCGCACGAGCTCGGAGAGCGACCGGTCCATGTCGATCATCCCCTCCTGCGAGGAGGTCTGGATGACGGCGGGGATCTCGTGCGTGCGCGAGTCGCGGATCAGATTCGCGATCGCGTTGTTGTTGATGAGGAGCTCGTAGGCCGGGACAAGGCCGCCTGAGACGCGCGGGATGAGCCGCTGAGAGAAGATGCCGGCGAGACTCCCGGCAAGCTGGATGCGCACCTGGCCCTGCTGCTCGGCCGGGAACATGTCGATGATGCGGTCGATCGTCTGCGCCGCGTTGTTGGTGTGCACCGTCGAGTAGACCAGGTGGCCCGTCTCGGCCGCGGTGACTGCCGCCGAGATCGTCTCATAGTCGCGCATCTCGCCCACCATGATGACGTCGATGTCTTCACGGAAGGTCGCCTGGAGTCCGGAGCGAAAGTCGGGCGTATCGATGTGCACCTCGCGCTGGTGGATCAGGGACTTCTTCGGCGCGAAGACGTACTCGACCGGGTCCTCGATAGTGACGATGTGCTCCGTACGCGTCTCGTTGATGCGCTCGATCATCGTCGCGAGCGTGGTCGACTTGCCCTGCCCCACGGGCCCGACGCAGAGGAAGAAGCCCTGCTCCCGCTGGGTGAAGACCTCGAGGACGGGCGGGAGATTGAGCTCGGCGAAGGAGCGGATCGCGATCGGGATGAGGCGCATCGCGATCGCGGTCGTGCCCTGCGTGCGGTAGCCGTTGACGCGGAAGCGCGCGGAGCCGTGCGCAAGAGAGAGGTCGATCGACTGCTCGCGCTCGAAGATCGGCCAGCGCCCTTCGGGCACGATCGAGCGGAGCATGCCGTCCGTCTCCTCGGGCGTGAGGGCCTTGTGATTCCCGACCGAGACCAGGGAGCCGGAGAGGCGGATCATCGGCGGCCCGCCCGCGAAGATGTGGAGATCCGAGCCGCCCTGGGCGATGACGAAGTCGAGAAGCGCGACGAGGTCGGGGCGGATGGTCATGGCGCGGTATCGCCTTCTAGTTTAGCACTCCCCCTTAGTCCGCCGCGGTGACCTCGGGGAAAAGTTCGCCGCCGAGCGTATTCACCTCCTCGAAGGGTATCGCGCCCGCGAGCGCCTTAAGGATCGCGTCCTCGCGCATGGTGAGGAGCCCTTCTTCGCGCGCGACGGCGTAGACGCGCTCTTCGACCGGATCCTTGAGGAGCACGTCTTCGAGCTTCTTGCTCATTCGGAGAATCTCGAAGACGCCCGTGCGGCCGTGCGTGCCGTCGGCGCACTCGGGCGTGGGCGTCGCGTGATAGAAGGAGGTGAAGGGCGGGAGCTTCTTGCGATACACCTCCGGGAGGTCGGCGAATTCTTTGTCGAGAAGGACCTTGAGCCCGCCGTCAATCGGGAACGGCTTCCCCGCCCCGTCGCAGAGCTTCCGGACGAGGCGCTGGCCGACGACCGCGAGGAGGGTCGGCGCGATCAAGAACGGATCAACGCCCATGTCGACCAAGCGCGGGATCGCGCCCGCAGCGCTGTTGGTGTGGATCGTCGAGAAGACGAGGTGGCCGGTCAGAGACGCCTGCACCGCCAAGGCAGCGGTCTCCTTATCGCGGATCTCGCCGACCATGATCACGTCCGGGTCCTGCCGGAGGATGGAGCGCAAGCCGTTCGCGAAGGTGTAGCCGATCTCGGGCCGCACCTGGCTCTGGGAGACGCCCGGGATCTGGTACTCGACCGGGTCCTCGAGGCTGACGACGTTCTGCGTCTCGCGGTCGAGCTCGGAGAGCATCGCGTAGAGCGTGGTCGACTTGCCCGAGCCGGTGGGGCCGGCGATCAGGATGATGCCGTACGGGTTCTTGATGAGGTCGCCGATGGCGGCGTAATTGGCGCCGTCGAGCCCGAGCGTCTTCAAGGTCACCATCGCGCTCGACTGGTCGAGGATACGCATCACGACCTTCTCGCCGAACTCCGTCGGGAAGGTAGAGACGCGGAAGTCGATGTGCCGCGCGTTGAAGGTCGCCGAGAAGCGGCCGTCCTGGGGCTTGCGCTTCTCGTCGAGCCGGAGCTGGGAGAGGATCTTGATCCGCGCCACGACCGCGTCGTGCACCTTCGCGGGGAGCGTGAGCGACGTGTGGAGGTCGCCGTCGGTACGGAAGCGCACGCGAGTCTTGGTCGTCGACGGCTCGATGTGGATGTCGGAGGCGCCCCCGTCGACCGCGTAGCGGAGCAAGGTCGAGACGATCTTCGTGACAGGCGCGTCCTCCTTGAGCGCGGACTCGACGGGTGCGGCGCCGGACGCGGGCTTCGCGCCGTCGGCAGCCCCGGGCGCGACCGACTTCTCATACTCCGTAAGCGCGGTCGAGACTTCGCCGGAAAGATTCTGGTACGCTTCGAGGACGCGCTCGAAGTCTGCCTTCGAGATGAGGAAGATCTTGTAGGGCATGCCGATCCGCGTCGAGATGAACTGGAGGGCGTCCAAGGCCTCGAGGTTGTCCGGATCGACGAGCCCGATCTCGAGCGCCCCGTCGACGACGCCGAGGGGCGCGAAGCCGTAGTGCTCTGCGGAATCAAGCGGCACGTACGGGAAGGCCTTCTCATCCGCGGGCGGGTCGCCCAACGTCCGCGCCGGGATACCGTACGCCTCGCCCGCCACCGCGAGCGCATCCTTCATGCTAACGCCGTGCGCCGAGAGAGCGCCGGCTATCGAACCGCCCTTCGCGAGATCAGCTTCGACCGCCTTGCGGTCGTCTGGAGAGAGGATCCCTTTGTCGGCGAGAAGTTTCGGTAGATTCATTCATTTATATACAGCTATTATTTGGTGGCCGCGCCGCCGGTTGCCGTATCGGAGACGCCCGGGATGGGCGCGAAGGGGTCCGTGCGGCCGACCGGCTCAGGCGCCACCGGCGTCGCGATATCGATGAGCGCGGTGAAGCGCGGGTCGGAGAGGACCGACAAGTTGAACGAGATCGGAGAGAGCTCCTGCGTGAGCGTGTCGAACTTCGCCTGCGTCGCCGACTCTCCGCCGGCGCCTGCAGTAAGCGGCGCGCTCGGGCTCCCGGTGAAAAAGTACCAGTAGACGCCGCCCGCAACGACAAGCGAGGCGATGATAAGGAAGAGGGTGTTGCTTGAGGGTTTTTTCATACGCGCATGGACACGTGATCAGCGGAGCCAGTAGATGCGGATCGTCATCTGATAGGTGTAGAGACCCGAGTCGGAACCGGTGACCGTGAGGTCGGTGACGTCGAGGAGCCGCTCGGAGAGCTCGACGCCCTTGAGGAAAGACACCATCGCGCCGTAAGTGCCCTTCGCGGCAAGCGTGAGGTCGACCGAACCAACCGGGTCGCCCGCCTGCCCGCCGGCCGCGGACGGCGCGGCGGCTGGCGCCGCCCCCGAAGCGGACGCACCCGGGCTCCCGCCCGCATCCGCAACGTCGATCGCCGAGAGCGCGAGCCCCGAACGGGCGGCGAGTCCGTTCAAATCCAGAATGAGCCCGACGTTGTCGACCGAGTCGGGGAGGAAGGTCGAAAGGCGCGCGAGCACGGCCGGGTCGATCGCGTTCATCTGCCCGGCAAGCTCGTTCTCGCGCTTCACGTAGGCGGCGGCGGAGGCGAGCGCTTGGTTGTCGGAGGCGATTGCGGCCTTCGCGGAAGCGATCTTGCCGTTCCACAGCGGATTCACATACGCGAAGAAAATGCCGACCGCGGCGACGAGCGCGAGGAACGGCAAAAGGCGGCTCGTCATAGCACAGGAGAGCTAGAGGCGGTACTTGACGCGGTAAGGGCAGCTGGCGCGCCAGCTGCGCTCGGCGCCGCGGGCGCGCCGGCGCTCGACGCAAGCGGCGAGAAGGCGACGAGCGACGGATCCACCGAAGCCGAGAGCGAGAAGGTGACGGCGTTCCCTGCGACGGCGATCGAGGAGAAGATCGCATCCTTGATCCGGCCGTCCTTCGCGAAGGCGTCGGAGGCCGCCGCGAGCGCGTTGAAGCTCTTCGCCACTCCGGTCGCGTCGATCGTCACAGCGCCCGAGTCGTCGCGCGAGACGTGTACGGTCTTCATCCGCACGCTCGCGGGCGCGATCGCACTGAACACGCTCCAGAACCCGGAGAGCGCGATGTGCTGGTTCAGAAGCTTCGCGCTCTCGGAAAGCCGGCTGCGCAGCCGGATAAAGGTCGTCGCAGTATGCGGATCAATCGCGGCGACCTGCTTGGCGAGCTCGCTGTCTTTGCTGTTTTGTTCAGTGGCAAGAATTTCGGAATAGAGGAATGCGCCGAGCGCAAGCGCTACCACGACAGCGAGAACGCCGTAGCCGACGAACGCGAACGCGCCGCTGAAATTAGACTGCCGCCGTACCGACGCCGTTTGGGGGCGCGGGACGAAGGAGGTAGGGACCGTCGGCGGGAGCGCCATGCAGCTCCAGTATACGAGAGCGGCGCGCACCCTTCGCGCGTTCCTGTGTACAACTTAGAGCTCGGCGAGCTTCCGGAGCGCAAGGCCGACCGCGACCGCGAACTCAGGACCGATCTCCTCGAGGATGGGGCGCATGAACACCGGCGCCTCGCACTTCTTGAAGGGGTCGGCGACGACGACGTCGATCGAGAACAGATTCTTCGCGTACGTGCCAAGCTCGCGGGTCACGCCGCCGCCGCCCGTGAGCACCACCTTCGTAACCGCCTCTTTGCGGCTCTGCTCGAACTGCATGAGGACGCGGCGCGCCCCGGCGAAGATGCGGGAGAAGACGAGCTCGGGAGAATGCTCCGCGCCTGCGGGCCCGTCTGCTGCCGCGAGCCCTTCCTGCTTCTTGAGCGCTTCGGCGCGCGCGAGCGGGATATTCTCCGAGACGGCGATCGCGCGGGTGATATCGTGGCTCCCCATCGCGATCGAGTGGGAGAGCGCGACGACGCCGCGCTCGACGATGTAGGTCTTCGTGGTCGCGGCGCCGATGTCGAGCACCATGACGGGCTTCACCGGCTCGTCGACGACCGCGCGGATGGTGCTGAAGATCTCGATCTCGAAGAAGCTCGAGGTAAGGCCGGCCGCCGCGACCGAGCGCTGCAAGAGCGCAAGCTCGTCGTTATGGACCGCGATGAGGAAGACCTCCATCTTCTCGGGCTTCCCCGAGGGCTTGGCGCCGGGGCCCTCCGCGGGCGGCGGCACGACGAACCAGTCGAGCTGCACCTCCGACACGGGCACGGGGATATATTTGCGCGCTTCGAGCTCGATGATGGTCTTCTGCTCCTTCGGGTCGTCGCGGTACGGCAGCTCGACGAGGACGAGGAGCGAGCGGGCGAACGGGATCGAGACGCCGGCGGACTTGGTCGTCACCTTCGCCTCGCGCAAGAGGTCGGCGAGGGACGCGGCGATCTCTTCGGCCGAGAGCGCGGTCGCTGCGCCCGCGACGGCGCCGGCGTAGGGGCCGAGCGCGAGTTCGCCATAGGTCTCGAGGACGGCCTTGCCGTGCTCCTTCCGGAGCTGCACGACCTTCAAGGACGACGAGCCGATATCGACGCCGAGGACGCTCGCCTCCTTCTTCTTTCCTAAGAGCGTGTCGAGAAACGACATGCGAGAATGATAGCACCGTGCTCGCGCACCTTCTCGACATCCTCTTCCCGCCCCGCGAAGACGAAGCGGCGCTGCGCGGCGTAGACGCGGGCGCATTCCTCGCGCGCCTTGCGCCCGCGCTCGTACCGGCGACGCGACCGCCTGCGGCCGCGCTTCTGCCCTTCCGCGATCCCTTGGTGCGCGCCGCCTTGCACGAGGCGAAGTATCACGGCACCGAGCGCGCATTCGCGCTCCTCGCGGCGGCGCTCGCGGACTTCTTGCCCGACTACCTCAGCGAGCTCGGCGCCCGGCGCGCGACCCTCGTGCCCGTCCCGCTCGGCCGCGCGCGCGAGAAGGAGCGCGGCTACAACCAGGTCGCGGAGGTCGCGAAGCGTGCGCTCGCCGCCGCCCACGACCCAGCGCTCGTCCTCGCCCCCGAGCTCCTCGCGCGGGTGCGGGAGACGCCCACGCAGGTCTCGCTCGCGCGGGAGGCGCGGGAGAAGAACATGCGCGGCGCGTTCCGCGCCGCGCCCGAAGCGCTCGCGCGCGAACGCGCGGCGCCAGCAGACATATATATAGTCCTCGACGACGTCCTCACCACCGGCGCGACCCTCGGGGCCGCGGTCGAGGCTCTCGCCGCCGCCGGGATCGACCGCGGGCGCATCCTCCCCGTCGCGCTCGCGCACTAGGAGCCGGTTATGCACATGCCTGGGCGCGCTCGCCCGCCGGGTGATTCATACTGTCGCCAGCGGATATTCCGCCTAATCACTAACCGTCTCGCATGAAAGCATTGCATGTCATCTCGTTCATCCTCGTCGTCATCGGCGGGTTGAACTGGGGCCTCGTCGGGCTCGGCGGCTTCGCGGGCGCGAACTGGAACGTGGTCCACATGATCCTCGGCTCGTGGCCCGCGCTCGAGTGGATCGTCTACGTCCTCGTCGGCCTCGGCGCCCTCGTGCTTCTCTTCACCCACAAGAAGGACTGCCGCCAGTGCTCCGCCGGCGCGATGGGCTCTGCGATGTAAGCATCGCGCTCCGTGCGCGCGAACGGCCCCGGGAGGGGCCGTTCGCTTTTGTGCTCGATATAAACATATCCCCCGAAACTCTTCATGAGTCTTTGTTAGTATGGAGACGTGGTACAGTCGGCGTATGGGAAAATCGCTATATTCCCCAAAGGGAAACGACGAGCATTCTTAGCCCGGGCGATCCGGGCATCTTCCGTAGAGATCGTCGCGGCCACTTGTCAACGATCATCCAGGACCATTCGCGATTGGCGCAGAGAAAAGTATCCGATGGATGAGCAAGCGGTGAAGCGGGTGCATGTTCACTGGCAAATACCTATCCCCCACGACGTGGGCTATCGAGAGCGGTATTCGCACATGAGAGACAACGCGGCGCGGGCGGGACGCATCAGATGGGAAAAATACGGCCGGATTGGCGATGAATCTCGGAGACGAGCCGCATGGATGGATTGGTGGAATGCTGTAGGGAAATTCAAGCATTCAGGTGCAGCGATTGCAGGCCCTATACCCATTAGGAAGCCTCGACGCTCTTCTGAACTTGCTGAATTTTGCGGAATCATGCTCGGAGATGGGGGCATTTCGAACCGACAAGTTTCTATCACGCTGCACGGCATTGATGATCGTGCATATGGCGTATTCGTAAAGAAACTCATGTACAAGCTTTTCGGCATCATTCCGGCTCGTTATATGAAGAAGGATTGCCGAGCCTTCGCGCTTGTCGTATCGCGCACCGAACTCGTAACCTTTCTAACGGAGGACGCTGGTCTTGTACGCGGCAACAAGGTGCGCCAAGCAGTCGACATCCCCGACTGGATAAAGGCCAATCCAGACTATGCTATGGCGTGTTTGCGGGGGCTCGTGGACACCGATGGTTGCATTTTTACCCACAGGTACCGAGTGAAGGGAACACAATATTCGTATAAGAAGCTTTCATTTACGAATGCTTCAGATCGGTTACGGTTATCGGCGGCTCGCATACTGAGCGCCTGTAACCTATATCCACGGCTTACGCCTAACAGCGTGCGCTTAGATAGGAAAGATGATGTAGCCCGGTATTTGAATGTAATCGGGAGCCATAATCCCAAACATTTGAAGAGAGCTCGTCAATGACCTATAGTAAGGCGGCCAGGAGGGGTGTCTGAGTGGCCGAAAGAGATGGATTGCTAATCCATTATACGGGTAACACCGTATCGAGGGTTCGAATCCCTCCCCCTCCGCCAGGATTATTTAGTATCGGATGACCCGAGGGCTTACCCTTATGTCAATGAATCCAATTCTTTCTGAATAGCTGTGATTTCGATCGCTGCCTCTGGATAGATGTTTGATCCCACAGCCGTTCGGGATTCGTCGATCAGCCTTGTTGCGAGGCGGAGATGTACCGCAATCGCCACTGGGATTCCGAGTTTCGTATAGAAATCGTCAGCGATTCTATGCTCTTCGGACTCAAGATATCCGTGAACCACAAAAGGATTCGGATGATTTAATCGACATCCCCATATATAAGCCGCCACGAGCCTCGGAGAATCGTGCGCCGTGATTGCTCCAGCTTTCGTCAGATCCTCGAGCATCCCTTCGAAATTCCTACCGGCCCATGTCTTATCTTTCTTCGTACCGGCATCGAGCGCCGCGTACTCTTTCTCCGCATCCTCGATGCCGATCTGCAATTCAGTGCTCACGGCTGCGGGATCTAGACCGATGGCTTTCAGAAGCTCGATCTCTTCGTGCTTCTGCACGACGAGGTAATTCTGGAAGCGCTCCGCCATTTCCTCTTTTCCTTTCAAGAGCATGTATTCGATGGCGATCCCGTGCTCGATGATCTTTCGCATCATATCGAGGATGCTGGGCCCAGTGCCCTCGTTTTGAGAGAGGTAGTAGATATCCCTCAAGGTTGTAAACGATACCCGAAAGATGCCCAAGAGGGTTACCAGGTATTTCGTGTCGGCCACGGATGCAGCATTGGCCAGGCGTTCAGTGGCTTTGAGCGTTTTCTCGAGGATGTCTTTCGTTGCGACATTTTACGCCGGTGTTTCTCTGGGCAAAAGAGCGTAAAATTGGGGTATGCCAGAGGCTGATAACAGGATGGGGTGGATCCGGAACTTCTCGAAGATCGTCGAGGAGGGCGCGGAGACTTACTATGCGGAATACGAACTGGTAACCGAATGCCACATTTCGAGTGTGCTCGACTACAACAGCGAGGCGATCCTGTGCGGCGGTATGGGCTTCGAGGGTGATCTCAAGCACTATCTCCTAAAGATAAAATACAAGGCATTTCCCGAATACAATCAAAATGCCACACGCGATGGCTACTACTTCGAGGGTGGAATTGCCGGCGAGCTCGTTTCTCTATTGTCGCTCTTTCTCCAGTGCCGTTTCTATCAGATCGCCATCTACCAAGGTGAGCTCTCTCCTCATGGATTGCGTACGAAGCATGAACTTCCGTTTATGTACAAGAAATGTAATCCGCTCATTCACTCGACGATATTCGAGCAGGAAGGCCGGGCCCGCAGATTTATCGATACGGTCGCACTGCTCGATCAGGTACAGAGGCTTGATCCGAAATACCATCACGCCTTCGCATTGGCGGTGCGCCAATACTCCATCGCATTGAGAAATGTCGGCGTTGATGAAGAGATGGTATTTATCCGACTCGTGTCAGCCATCGAAGCGCTCTCCAAGCACATGGATTTAGATCCGGAGGATGATCCGCTTGCCGGCAAGACTCTCGAGGAGATCCTCGTGAAGGAGCATCAGAACTCGCAGACGATCGATGCAGTAAGAAATATTTTCAACACCAGGAAGACCTCTCTCAAGTTCAGGAAATTTATGCGGAAATACATGGGAGATATCTTGCCAGCCACTCCTCCGATGGAAAATACAGGCTATAAGTGGATCACTACGGAGAATGTGGATGAGATTTTGCAGCGCGTATACAAAGCGCGCTCGAAGTACTTGCATGAGGGCCAGCTCATGTACCTAAGTCAACACATGCACGACACTCTCGGAGATTTTGATCCGTCTGTCGGAATGATCATCGATAATCGCGAATTCAAGGAAGATGAGCAGCTGCCTTTGACGAGCCCTTTTGAGAATCTCGTCCGGCAATGTCTCATAAGTTTCTTAGCGGCTCACCAAGTGTAAAAACTATGCTCGAAAAAATCCTCACATACCTGCGTTCGCTCGATGCTGCTCCCGGCACGCCGCTCAAGGAAACCGATGTCTCTCAAGGGATAAAGAATGCGATCGGACAAACAGACGAAAAAGCATCGGGAGAAAGCCTTTACGAAATTCTTGCGTTCGATCTTTTTCCGCGCCACGAAGGGCATGAATCCGAATGGGGCACCCGATTCGGAAGCATGATGAGCGGCACAATGAAGGATTCCAGCGAAACCTGGGAGTACCCAAGCCGCACCCAGATCGATGCCTCCGCGATCGACTACTGGACGAAGCGCGCTCGAGAATCTGCACATCCGATTCTGCTTGAGCGATACGCCGATGTTGCCTACGATCTGGCTCAGCTCGTCGGGAAGAAAGCTGATTACACTCTGGCGCAGTTGGTGATCGATACCAGCATCAAGATTTGCGACGAAAATCTGATCGAGGATACATATCAACGGATGCAATTGCATCGCGCCCTCGCTTTGGCGATGCATCTCAACGATAAAGACCGTATCAAATCTGTCGCCGAGTGTGTGATCCGCGTGGAGAAAAAGATAGAGCAGGATGATAAGCCGGGTTTGTGGGGCTTCGCCTTCAAGTGGCTCGTTCTTGAAAATGCGGAAAAGGTAAATCTCGATCCTGTCGTGCGGGATGCTCTTGTGAAGGATCTCGAGGATAGGCTTATAAAATTTACCTCCGCATCTGATCCGGAGCCCTGGCTGGTGGAAAATGCAGCGCTCCCACTGGTAGCGTATTACTCTCGCATCGGGAATGGAGCCGATGCAGTGCGAGTATTGCTATCTCTTGAAGATGCCTTTCGGAAGAATGCGCGTTCCAACTCCGACTCCTTGCTCAAAGTGCACTACCTTGAAAAGCTTGATGCTCTATACCGAGAGAACGGATCACTTCCTGGTATGCGAGAGAACATCGAGCGAATCGCAAACGAACTCCCAACAGCTTCGAAAGAATCGCTCTCCTCCTTCAAGGAAATCGGGGCTGAAATAAAGATCGAACGAAAAGATGTCGAGAAGATAACGAATGACATCTTCACTCTCCCGGTGGATGGAAATCTGCCGACGCTGGCTCATGTCCGAAGTCGGATAGTTGGAAATTTCATAAGCAGAAAAGATCACGCAGCAAAAATGGCCGAGGATATGGCGAAGAAATTCGTGTTCGTACATATCATGGGCCAGCGTCGTGTCGCGCCGGAAGGCCATACTGTTGCAGAGCTTCCTCCTTACAACGAGAATCCGGATGCGCATACGATAAGCCAGGCATTTCAGAGTCTCCAGATCTCCAGTGTATTTCTCGGTGATGCTCTCGCTAGATTTCGTAAGGATTTCTCCGCTAGTCAGATCGCTGATCTATTCTGGAGCTCCGGATTGTTCCAGGAAGATGAAAAAGAATATTTGATGAAAGGTCTTGAGGCGTATTGGCGAGACGATCCATTCAATGCGTCGCACACCTTCATACCGTATATCGAGACTCTGATACGGAGACTCATTTTGCATTCTGGCGGTGTGATTATCACACCGAATACGAAGCCAGGTACATACGGAGGATATAGCTACAAGACGCTAGGATTGCTGTTGAACGAAAATGCGCAGCTCATCGACAAGATCTATAAATTCTCGGCGACATTCTACTTCGAACTTGTGCTCGTGCATCCGCTTGGATGGAATCTGCGAAATGATTTTGCCCACGGCGCGTCCCTGAATAGCCTTTTTAGGCAAGATATTGCCGACCGACTCTTTCACATTCTTCTTCTACTGTCCCTTGTAGTAGAGCAAAACGGCTAGTGCAATTCACTATTCAAGAGTAATGACTTTGGCGCTTACATTGATGCTCGATCTGAAACATCCCATCAGCTCGCGTTTCTCCTCATTTGTCCCTTCGCGCAGGATGTATTTAGCGTAAGTTTTGAGGTCTATGTCCTGGTGGGTGGCTTTCCCGCCCGCAAGGCCAAGAACACCTCGCTGGAATTTGTTGAAGCGCTTGAGCTCTTCTTCGAACTTCTGCTGGATGCCCAGTTGATTGAGGTCAATACGGTCCATGAGCTTCACGAGCTGGTCGACCAAGTCCTCCTCTCGCAGATACTCGTTCTTGCAATGGCGATCCTTGGAGCGCCCGCAGCCGTAGTAGATGTACTTGGCAGTCGTACCGTCCTTGAGCTGTTTGTATTTCTCCTCGGCACTGATTCCCGAGCCGCAGAGACCGCAGGTCATGAGCTTGGTGAAGGCGAACTCGTGGGAGGAGCGTTGGATGTTGTCGCGCTTCAGTTGCTCCTGCACCTTGTCGAAGAGAGCTTTATCGATAATCGGCTCATGCTTACCCTGGTACCAGTTGCCCGACCCTCTCGGGTACTCGAAGGTGCCGTAGTAGAAGGGGTTTTGGAGCATGCGGTACAGGTTGCCGAGGGCCATGTGGTGATTGCCGACAGTCTTGAAGTTAAGGTCGAAACGGAGCCAATGGTATATCTTCCGGCCTGACCACTTCTCGTACGCCATCTTCTCGAACATCTGTCGGACGATGCGCTCGCGCTCGGGGTCTATGATGACCTGGCACTTCTTGTCCATGTGCTTTTGGTTCAAGTACCCAACCGGGGCCATGCCGGGCCAGAGCCCCATCTCCACCCGGGTGCGGAGCCCGCGCTTTACGTTGATGCCCCGATTATCATTTTCGAGTTTGGCTTGCGAACCGAGAATCATGAGGAGGAACTTCTCGTTCGGGTTGTCGGAGAACCGCTGGCTGAATGTGCGTATCTCCTTGAGCTTCCCGGCGTCCATGAGGTCCACGATCTTGCCGAGGTCACCTGCGTTGCGGCTGATGCGGTCAGGAGCCCAAGTGAGGATGCCGTCGTACTTGCTTGCCCGTATCTCCTCGACGATCTCGTTAAAGACCGGCCGTTGGCCCGTCTCTTTGGCCGAGTGGCTCTCGCGCTTCATGGCGACCACCTCAAGCCCCTCTCGCTCGGCGAGTTGGAGCATCTCCTTGATCTGGCTGTCTATCGAGAGCACTTGGCGCTCCTCGGATTCACTGCTCTTCCTTGCGTACAGGCAATACCTCACCCTGGCCGGTATTACCTTACGAACTTCCCCTATACGCCCCAAATCCCCTCGAATGGCTGTTGTTTGCATACAGCCACAAGGGATGACGCCTCGCCCTCAAGGAGTCCAGAGCGTCCCTCAGGCCCTAGGAGTTGGTAACCCGGCCTTCAAAAGGCGCCTGAAAATGCTAGGGTTGCCTCATGTCTTCGCCCGTTGAGGCATATGTAGCAGAGCTGGCCGAGAAATATGCTACCGGCCGGGCTGGCGAGCACGCATACCGACCCGCCTTTGAGAAGCTCGTGGCGGCTCTCGACCCCAAGCTCAAAATCGTCAATGATCCCAAGCGCTCGGAGCATGGGGCGCCGGACTGACCTGACCCCCAAATCTCGGACCACTCCATCGGGTGGGATTAACTGCTAATCTCACCGCATATGAAAAGGTACAAGATCGCGAAGGAGGTCCGCGAGCAGATACTGAACCGGGTCAAGAACGAAGGCGTCT
>JAGWWI010000034.1 GCA_018970465.1 Patescibacteria group bacterium | reverse complement strand
GCCAGCAGCGCCGCCCGCTCCCGCGCCGCTCCCGCCTCGGGCGGTCATGCCGGGAGCCGCCCGGCCCGCGTTCACGCGGCCGGCCCCGCTCCCGCCCCCGAACCTGCCGACGGGCGCCCCGGCGCAGGGCGCGGGGGCTCCTCCGGCAACGCTCCCGCACCCGGTGCCACCCCTGGCAAAGCCCGCGGTGCCCGCTCCGCCCGCCCGCCTGCCCTACTCGACCGACCCCTACCGCGAGCCGATTGAGTAGATTCGCGGCAGTGTCGTCATGCTATAGTCCCCTGTATGCTTGATGCCTTGGACAAAAAGTGGATCGAAGAAACCTTCGCAACCAAGAAAGACTTGGGAGCCTTCGCAACCAAGAAGGACCTGGAAGCCTTCGCAACCAAGAAGGACCTGGAAGCTTTCGCTAGCAAGAAGGACTTCGACGTGCTCAAGTCGGATGTGGCGACATTGGCCGCTGATATGAGCCATGTGCGCGGCAGAATGGACGAGATGGCCGGGCACGCCGTGCATATGGAAACGCTTGCGAGCCGCATGGTCGAGAGCGCTGACAAGCTCGGCGGCCGACTCGACGCGCTTGAGCAGGAGAACAAAATCGGCGCCGAGACCCTCCGCCGCCACACCGTGCAGATCGAGGCGCTTGCAACTGCCGCGGGCACGACCTTGCCGGGCTAGTTGCGCCCGGCCGACCCTTCCTATATAGTGCCCGTATCCCGCCCCGCGGGCTTTTATATCGAATGGCCACGATAAACCAGCTCTCAAAGCGCCGCCGCCACACGCCGCGCCGCAAGTCGAAGGTCCTCGCGCTCGCGCGAGGCTTTAACGCGCTCAAGAATCGCCCCACCTTCTACGCCTCGCCCTTCAAGCGCGGGGTCGCGACCAAGGTGACGACCAAGACGCCGCGCAAGCCGAACTCGGCGATCCGCAAGATCGCCCGCATCCGGCTCACGAACGGGATGGAGGTCACCGCCTACATTCCGGGCGAAGGGCACAATCTCCAGGAGCACTCGGTCGTCCTTCTGCGCGGCGGCCGCGTCAAGGATGTCGGCGTGCAGTACACCATCGTTCGCGGGAAGCTCGACGCCGGCGGCGTCGACAAGCGAAAGAACGCGCGCTCCCGCTACGGCGCTAAGAAGCCTAAATAATCACCATGCGTCGCCCGCTTAAGAAACAGCGCAGCTTCACCCCGGATCTCGAGTACGGCTCGGAGACGCTCTCGCGCTTCATCAATACCGTCATGTGGGACGGCAAGAAGGATACGGCCCGCCGCATCGTCTACGGCGCGATGGGCAAGATTAAGGAGAGCGGGGCCGACCCCCTCGAGACCTTCGACACCGCGATTCGGAATGTCTCGCCCCTGATGGAGGTGCGCTCCCGGCGCGTAGGCGGCGCGAACTACCAGGTCCCGCGCGAGGTCCCGTCCGCGCGCCGGATGGCGCTCTCGTTCCGCTGGATCATCGGTGCAGCTCGCTCGGGCAAGGGCAAGCCGATGGCCGACAAGCTCGCCGACCAGATCCTCGCCGCAGCCAAGAACGAGGGCGACGCGATCAAGAAGAAGGACGAGATGCACCGCATGGCCGAGGCCAACAAAGCCTTCGCGCACTTCGCTTGGTAATTTTTAATAGAGAAACCCCCGCGGCCCCGAGAGGGGCCGCGGGGGTTTCTTTTTGCTAGCCCAAGAGCGTCTTCTTCCGCTCCTCGTACTCGGCCTTGTCGATCTCGCCCTTGGCGTAGCGCTCGTTGAGGATCTCCAAGGCGGAGCTCGAGTGGTCCCACCAGGGGTGCCGCCCGTGCATCCGGCCCCGCCGGCCGATCCCGAAGACCATCCGCACGAGGAAGAGGATCACCGCGACCGCGATCAAGAATCCGACCACGTGCCAGACGATCCCGAACAGCCCCCAGTCCCCATACATCCCATAACCCGGCCCGTATCCGTAGTAGTGGTACATCATATATGCCTAGTATACGCCTCCCGGGGCCTGTTCGTTGCATTTCCCCCGCAATGGGCTATTGTCTAGGGGACGCCCGAAGCGGCTTTTATTTTTATTCACCATCTATGAAGCGCGATTATCCACTCGAGAAGGTGCGCAATTTCGGCATCATCGCCCACATCGACGCGGGGAAGACGACCACCAGCGAGCGCGTCCTCTTCTACACCGGTTCTCAGCACAAGATCGGCGAGGTGCACGAGGGGGGGACCACGACCGACTGGATGGAGCAGGAGCGCGAGCGCGGCATCACGATCACCGCGGCGGCGATCACCTGCTTCTGGTCGAAGACGAACGAGCCGGACAAGAAGGACGCCGCCAAGAAATATCGCTTCAACATCATCGACACACCGGGGCACATCGACTTCACCGCCGAGGTGAAGCGCTCGATGCGCGTCCTCGACGGCGCGATTGTCGTCTTCGACGGCGTCGCGGGCGTCGAGCCGCAGTCGGAGACCAACTGGCGCTACGCCGACGAGGCGAACGTCCCGCGCATCTGCTTCATCAATAAGCTCGACCGCACCGGCGCCTCCTTCGAGAATTCCTACCAGTCGATCCTCGAGCGCCTCTCGCCGAAGGCCGTGCGCATGCAGATCCCGATCGGAGAGGAGGGCGCCCACGAGGGCGTCGTCGACCTCCTTACGATGAAGGGCTACACCTTCTCGGGCAATATGGGCGAGGAGGTGATCGAGGGCGAGGTGCCCGCGAACTTGGTCGACGAGGCCAAGAAGTATCGCGCCGAGCTCATCGAACGCATCGTCGAGAACGACGAGGCCGCGATGAACGCGTACCTCGAAGGGCAAGAGCCCCCGCTTGAGGATTTGAAGAAGCTCCTCCGCAAGGCGGTCATCGGGAATGAGATCTTCCCGGTCTACACGGGCTCGGCTTTGAAGAACAAGGGCGTGCAGCTCGTCCTCGACGCGGTCGTCGACTACCTTCCGTCGCCGCTTGACCTGCCCGCGGCCACAGGGACGAACCCGAAGACGGGTGAGCCGGCCGAGCGCCACGCCGCAGACGACGAGCCCTTCTCGGCCTTGGCGTTCAAGCTCCAGACCGACCCGTTCGTGGGCGCGCTGACGTTCTTCCGCGTCTACTCGGGCACCATCTCCGCGGGCTCGTACGTCTACAACTCGACCACGGGCTCGAAGGAGCGCATCGGCCGCATCGTGCGCCTCCAGGCCGACAAGCGCGAGGAGGTGGAGCAGGTCTTCGCGGGCGAGATCGCGGCTGCCGTGGGCCTCAAGGATACGAAGACCTCGAACACGCTCTGCGACGAGGCGAATCCGATCGTGCTCGAGGAGATCACCTTCCCCGAGCCGGTCGTGTCGGTGCGCATCGAGCCGGAGACGAAGGCCGACCAGGAGAAAATGGGCGTCGCCTTGCGCAAGCTCTCGGACGAGGACCCGACCTTCCGCGTCTCGACCGACGAGGAGACGGGCGAGACGATCATCGCCGGCATGGGCGAACTGCACCTCGAGATCCTCGTCGACCGCATGAAGCGCGAGTTCAACGTCGAGGCCAACACCGGCCGGCCGCAGGTCGCCTACCGCGAGACCATCCAGGCCGCGGCCGACGGCGAGGAGAAGTACGTCAAGCAGACGGGCGGCCGCGGCCAGTACGGCCACGCGAAGATCCACCTGAAGCCGCTTGGACCCGCGCCGGAGGAGGGCGCCAAGGTGGCGAAGAATATCACCCGCGAGGACCACTTCGAATTCGTGAACAACATCAAGGGCGGCGTGATCCCGAACGAGTACATCCCCGCGATCGAGAAGGGCATCCGCGAGGCGATGGCGCGCGGCATCCTCGCCGGCTACCCGGTCGTCGATGTCTCGGTCGACCTCTACGACGGCTCCTACCACGACGTCGACTCCTCGGAGATCGCCTTCAAGATCGCGGGCTCGATGGCCTTCCAGGACGCGGCCAAGAAGGCGCGCCCGGTCATCCTCGAGCCGATCATGAAGGTCGAGGTCACCGTCCCCCAAGAGTTCATGGGCGACGTGACGGGCTCTATTAGCGGCAAGCGAGGCTCGATCGAGGGCATGGAGGATCGCGGCCTCTCGAAGGTCGTGAACGCCAAGGTGCCGCTCTCCGAGATGTTCGGCTACACGACCGTCTTGCGCAGCATGACCGAAGGCCGCGGCAACTGGAACATGGAGTTCGACCACTACGAGGCCGTCCCGCAGAACGTGGCCAACGATATCATCGCGGCGCGGAAATAGAGGTCGGATCGTGCGGGGGTAGCCAGCGCACGCCATGTATACTGTTCCTGTGGAGGAGATCCAATTTGCGGAGGATTCGCTGTCGGGCGCACCGGCGCAGCCGGTTCGTCGCGGGTTCACGGGATGGCTCATCGATCACGGAGTCGTTGCGAATGAATACCGAGCGGTGCTTGTGCTCCTCGGCGTCATCGTGGTGGCGCTCGGCGTGAGCGCCTGGCTCACGTTCGGCGGCGGGTCGCATCGGCCCTCCCTCGAACAGATGCGGCAGATGCCCGGGTACACGCCTCCTTCGCCGTAACCCGCGCTATGCAACGCGATCCGCGAGGCTTCACGTTGATCGAGCTCCTGGTCGTTATCGCGATCATCGGGCTCCTTTCCTCGATCGTGCTCGCGTCGCTCAATACGGCGCGGGCGAAAGCACGCGATGCCAAGCGCATGAGCGATCTGCACCAACTCCAGACAGCCCTTGAGCTCTATGCGAGTGTCAATAACGGATACCCGGTGACGAATGCGTGGTGGGGTGTATGCTCTTCCTTCGGGAGTCATGCGCTCACCGGGTCGAACGGCTATATACCGAACCTCGCGCCTACCTATATTCCGACGCTGCCGGTCGATCCCGCGAATGCGAATTAACCTTTGAATCCGAACACCCATACTTGCGGTATGGGATATGCGCACGAGAAATTGCAGGAGAGCGAGCGGAGAAGAATCGAGCGGCTAAAAGCGTCAGGCTTGAGCTTGCGGAAGATAGCGGAGCGGTT
>JAGWWI010000008.1 GCA_018970465.1 Patescibacteria group bacterium | reverse complement strand
GGCCAAGTTCAACGGCGTTTCCCGAAAGACCTTCCTCCTGCATCTCAAAGAGTGCGAATTTAGATACAACCACAAGGGCCAAGTGTTGGAGACACTGCGTACTTTTATACGCGCTTAACTAGTCTAGAGCCTTCTTCGAATGCCCTGCGCACTCCTTCTGAGGTAGCGTAATCGTGACTCACGATTACGCCTCCCGCACTCATTCGAGGATAGAAAAACACCAGCGCCGCCCGGGTGGACTCGTAGAGATCCACATCAAGGTGAACGAAGGAGAACGACTTGTCCTGTACCGGCGCCGCGGTGTCTGGAAAGACGCCTTTGTAGAAGTACGTATCGGCATAGCCCGAGAGATACGCCTGAACATCTGCGAGTGAGGCCGCGTACTCCCCTTTCTTAAACTGCGCATCTCCTGTGGGGAGTCCTTCGAACGTGTCGAAGAGATACAGCGGCTTATCCGTCGCCTCGCGTATGATTTTCGCCGAGCCCCCTTGTAGACACCGACCTCTGCCACCTCTCCCGTGACCTTCTTGAGCCGCCCGGCGAGATTGTACAAAAGAAGCGCCTCGGGGTCAGTGAGCGAGAGCTTCTCTTCGCGCTGTATGTCGCGTATGAGCCCATAGCCAGGTTGGGTGGAGAAATCCCATATGAGAGACCCCCCTTTCGCGTAGTAAGCTCTGATACGGCCCGCACCATAGTCTCGTAAACGGCGTAGCATAGGAAGCAATGAGAAGTTAGGGTGTTGGGGACTCGTTCTTCGCATGCGCGAGACTCCAGTCAATCGTATTCTTGAGTCCCTTGGCCATAGGGACAGCCGGCGTAAAGCCGAATTCGTGCTCGAGCTTGCGCATGTCCAAGCAAACGCGCGAGGGCGCGGCAGCGACCGCGCCGTTCTTCCCGGGTCCGGGGATAACCCTGGCCCCCATGAGTTCGCCGATCATCTCCGCGAGTTGTCGGATGCTAATCTCTTCCTGTGCGGAGCCGACGTTGTAGATGGCCTCACGCCCATAGAGAAGGACCGCGGCGAGCTGGCGGAGGACATCAGACATATAGCAGTAGCAGCGCAAGTCGCGCCCGTCGTCGAGCATCCGGATCTCCCGTTCCTCGTGCGCCTTGCGGATGAACTGGCTCATGACCCGCGTATCGCTGAAAGGCATCCCGGGGCCGTACGAAAGCGCCGGACGCGCTATCTTGACCGGCATGTCGTAGAGCGACCCATAGGCGAGCGCGAGCACTTCGGAGAGACGCTTCGATTCTACGTAACAGGCGCGGTTGCTTGTCACCGGACTGTTCCCAGGATACGTCTCCGGCGTCGGGAAGACCGTGGGCGAACCGTACACCTCGCTACTGCTCAGATAGAGAACGCGAGGGGTCGTGCCCTGGGCGCGAGCGCTCTCGAGCATGCTCTTCAAGCCTATGTAGTTGACATCCATCACCTTGAGCGGTTCCTGGAGGAATTGTGCGGGAGCCCCGTAGCCGGCCGCGTGAATCATGAAGTCGTACGGCCGTTCGTAGGAGGTATACGCGGACAGGTCCTGACGAACGAAGCGGAACCCGGGCGAGTCTCGCAAGGCATAGATGCGCGACTGCTCGGTAACCGCGCTGCGAGAAATGAGATCGACTTCGATTCCGAAGCCGTGCGACGCGTTGAGGTGATACAAGAGATGGGCGAAATAGGAGCCGATCAGTCCATTAGCCCCCGCAAGCAGGACCTTGGCGTGCGCGAATGGTGAAAGGTCGATCGCTTCCGCGACGCGGCGTACGTCTGAGAGAATGACCGGATCAGGCGAGTTCATGGGCGGCAGCGATGATACCTTCCGCGGTCAATCCGTTCGCGGCGCAGTGCTCTGCATAAGATCCGTAGTTGGTGAGGAACCGGTCGGCGATACCGACACGCCGGGCCGTGAATGGCACATCCGTGCAGATGCGCGCCACCTCGTCGCCCACGCCTCCGATGATGGAGTGCTCTTCGACCGAGACGACCTTGCCCGTTTTCTGGACGCTCGCGGTAATCGCCGCGCGCGCAGAGGCTGCGAGCGGCTTGATGGTCGTCAGATAGATGACATCGCATGCTACTCCCTCCTCGGCAAGCGCATCAGCCGCCGCAAGCGCGTTCGGAAGTTGCGGCCCTGCAACGACAATCGTACAGTCACCACCCTCCCGCAGTAGCTCGACTTCGCCAAATCGCGGGCTCGTACGCACCTCGTGCGTTTTCGCCGGTAGACGGAAGTAGGTCGGAGAGCCGTTGGCGTAGGTCGCACGGAAGAGGGAATCGAACTCGTGCGGAGCGGAGGGATACACGATCTGCATGCCCGGCAGGGCCCGCAAGATCGCCAGATCGTCATAACAGTGATGCGTGCAGCCAAGTGCCGCATAGTCAAAGGCGCTCCCGACACTCACGATGTTCACACCAAGCCCCTGATAACAGAGGTCATCCTTAATCTGTTCGAAACACCGCTCGACGACGAACGGCGCGATGCTATGCACTACCGGATAGAACCCGCGCATCGCGAGCCCCGCCGCAACCCCAAGCATCGACTGCTCCGCGATGCCCATGTTGTAGAAACGCTCTGGGAACTCTTGCTCGAAGTCGCGCAGGAGGAAGTGGCTGATATCGCCGATAAGGACGGCGAGCCGCTCGTCGGCGCCCAAGTCAGCTAGCGTTTTCGCAAATTGCTCTCTCATGGCGACAATTCTTCCTCGAACGCAGCTAGCTGCTCGGCGGAGGGCGCCTTGTGGTGCCAGGCGACCGCGTTGCGCTCGAGCTCTTTGACACCCTTCCCCTTGATGGTGCGCGCTACAACGGCCCGCGGCGCGCCCGAAGCGGGCGCGCCGCCGAAGAGCCCCTTCTCGAGCGCCGCAAGATCATGACCGTCGACTGTCGATGCCTCCCAGCCGAAAGCAGCGAACTTCTCCTCCAGATTGATCGATGGCATGGCACGCGCCTGCGACTCGTTGTCATCGATGACGCAGACGAGATTCGCGAGGCCAAGGCGCACGGCGTGCGCGGCCGCTTCCCAAATGGTTCCTTCGTTCGCCTCCCCATCACCGACGAGGCAGAATACGGTGCCATCTTCGCCGCGTATTTTTTTGCCGAGCGCGTAGCCGGCCGCCATTGGGAGGCCGTGTCCCAGGGAGCCAGAAGCCGAGAGGACACTGGGCACCTTATTGCTCGGGTGACCACCAAGCCGCGACTCGTAGCGACCGAACGTCTCGAGCTCCGCCTGGTCGAGGAAGCCGAAATGAGCAAGCGTCGCATACAAACCCGCGCTCGCGTGTCCTTTGCTTAAGAAGAACGCGTCGTCGGCTCCCATACGCGCATACAGCGCATAGAGAATCTCCACGATCGAGAACGAGCTCGGAATATGCCCCTCGCCCGCGCGGTGCACCATGCGCAGGATGCCGCGCCTGATGCCCCGCAGGTCCCCCGCTCGGTCCATATGCATTGCATGATACTTGAGCGCGCATCATTCTCAAAGCCCGTCCAGGCGATGCGCCGCTTGTGTCTGCGGGCTAATGTCTGTAGCATAGGCCTCGCTATATGGCACGTAAGAAGCGGGCGCTCATCACCGGCACGACCGGCCAGGACGGCTCGTATCTCGCTGAGCTTTTGCTTGAGAAAGGGTACCAAGTGTTCGGTATCCAGCGGCGGGCGAGCCTCCCCAACACCGCGCGCGTCGATCATCTGTACAGCGATGCCGAAAATCCCAACTTCGTCATGTTCTACGGCGATCTTGCCGACAGCTCGAACCTCTTCCGCACCATCAACCGGGTGAAGCCCGACGAGATCTACAATCTCGGCGCGCAGAGCCACGTCGGCATAAGCTTCGAAAAGCCGGAATATACCGCGAACATCACCGGGCTCGGCCCTTTGCGACTCCTCGAGATCATCCGCAATGTCGATTTCCCTGTCCGCTTCTACCAGGCGAGCTCCTCGGAAATGTTCGGCAAGGTGCTCGAGACGCCGCAACGAGAAACCACGCCCTTCAATCCGCAGTCGCCCTATGGCGCGTCGAAAGTCTTCGCCTTCAACGTGACGCGCCAGTACCGCACGGGCTACGGGCTCTTCGCGTCGAATGGCATCCTCTTCAATCACGAATCGCCCCGACGCGGGATCAACTTCGTCACTCGCAAGATATCGCTCGGTCTCGCTCGGGTGAAGCTCGGCCTCGTGCCTACGCTCCGGCTCGGCAATCTCGACGCGAAGCGCGACTGGGGCTTCTCGGGAGACTACGTCGAGGCGATCTGGCGGATCCTGCAGCACCGCGAGCCGGACGACTTCCTCATCGCGACCGGCGAGACGCATACCGTGCGCGAGTTCGTCGAGGAGGTGGCGCACAATCTCGGAATGCACGTCGTCTGGCAAGGAAAAGGCCTTGAGGAGCGCGGCATTGATCGGAAGACCGGCAAGACGATCGTGGAGATCGACACGCGGTACTTCCGCCCCAACGAGGTCGACCTACTGCTCGGTGACGCCTCGAAGGCGCGGAAGGTGCTCGGCTGGAAGCCCAAAGTCACCTTCAAAGCGCTCGCTGCGCTTATGGCGAATGAGGATCTAGCCTATGCCGAGCGCGAAGCCATTCTCCACACGCCGATCGCCAACCAACGCCGGATCGTAGGATATGGTGAAGCCCATGGAAAAAATACTGCACCAAGGAAAAGTCGTCGCGTTAAAAATTAGTGCCATGGCTGAAGGCTCGGTGCCGGTAACCGAGCCCGGGGGCGCGCTCCAGATCCTGACCCTCAAATACGCGAAAGGGCGGCTTGCCGCCCCCCACTATCATATCCCGCACCAGCGGGAGACCGGCGGTCTCCAGGAATGTTTCATCGTCATTCGCGGAAGGATCCGCGTCTTCTTCTTCGACGACCAAGGGGAATCAGTGACGCACGCCGACTTCGCGGCGGGCGAGACTTGCCTCGTGCTCGATGGGCCCCACGCGATACGCTTCCTCGAGGATTCGGAGGTGCTTGAGGTCAAGAACGGTCCGTTCTTCGACGACAAGCGGTTCCTCTCGATCACTGACCCGCTAGAATAGGAAGCTCGGCTCGCGTGACTGCTCCGCAGTCGCGAGACGCTTCTTGGGGACAAAGTGTCGGATCAGGTTCCGAATGGGTCTCGGGACGTGATGCTTCCAGGCGCTATAGAGGCCGGGATACATCTGCCGGAGACGCGCCGATTCGCGCCGCCACACCTCCTGCTGCTTGATGTTCGTACTGTCCGGGTTCGATACATGCTTCCACGCGATACCGGTGTACCACGCGAGGCGGGACTTCCCTGCCGTGATGCGTATCGTGTACTCTGCATCGCAAAATACGAAGGATGTGTCGAATAGCCCGAAGAGCGGTATGGAACTCTTTCTGAATATCGCTCCGAGCTCGAAGAACATGAACGGGTGGTAAGGTGTCGTCTTCCAGAGCAGGAAGTCTTCTTCACGATGGTATTCCTGCTCATCGTCCGTGATACCGTTCATCCCGATAACGTCTATCTCGGGGTGCTCGAGCATAAACGCTTTGCACTTCTGAATATGGTCGTAGTAGACGATGTCGTCGTCCGTGAGGGTCTTGAGGAGCTTCCCTTTCGCGAGAAGCATGCCCTTGTTCGTTCCATGGCCGATGCATCGGTCCGGCTCGGACAGAAGCTGATCGATCTCGCCGCGCTCAAGGCACTCTTTGAGATATTCGGCGCTCCCGTCGGTCGAGCCGCCGTCGATAACGACAATCTCCTCATCCGGCTCCCGGTGGGCAATGACATCCGCCAAAGCCGTTTTCAGGTAGGGCAGCTTGTTGCGCGTGACGAGGATATAGGACAGATTCGGGGTCGTGGCCATGCGTATGCGAGCTAGGTTCCTCGACTATAGCCGAAAACCGCCCTGAACACGAGCCTCAGCACGATCGATAGGCGCGTCAGGAGCGTGCGCGGGTGCCCGAGAAGGAATGCGCTATGATCGCGCAGTACGCGCAGATTCGCCCGCAGGAAGGCGCGCGGATCACGCCGAGCAGCCACCTCGTTCAGATGCTCACCGGGATGCTGCCAATCGATCATGATAACGGACGGCGTGCGGACGAACCGGACACCGATTCCGTCGTGCGCGACCCGCATCCACCACTCGCCCTCGAAACCGTTCACATCCTCACGAAAAAGGTAGCGCGGGAACAAAGTCCACTTGAGTGCAGAGCGCCATTCGCCGAGCACCCGGAGACCGGCGCCGGTCATGGTCTCGGCATACGTTAGATCGTGTTCCGTGTCACCGGAGACGAATTGGAGCCCTCCCTCCTGCTCCTCGCCCGTACGGCTGCGGAACCGGATATTAAAGGCGATAATGGAGATGGTGGCGGGCGCCTGGCTGATTGCGGCGGCCATAATCGCGAACGCGCCGGGGAGGAAGTAATCGTCGTCGTCGAGCGGGACAGCCCACTCGCCCTCCACAAGCGTCCGGTACCCGGCGTTGCGCGCCGCGTTGACGCCCCTGCTCGCCTCGTGGCGGATGATAGTGAGGCGCGGCTCCGCAAGCCCGTCGAGGTATGCCCGCGTATCGTCGGTCGAGCCGTCGTCGACGACCACGACGCGGTAGGGGCCGTAGTCCTGCGAGAAGACGCTCGCGAGCGCGCGCGCAAGGAGCACGCGGCGATTCTTCGTCGGGATGACGACGACCAGAGGCGTCATGCGAAGAGCGCCGCGGGCGGCACGAACTCCGCGTCGAGCTCGCGCGCCCGCCTGACGAGCGCCAGGAGGCGCGCCTTCTTCTCCTCCGTATAGAAGTGGAGGTGCGTCACGACGACGAAGACGCCGCCCTGCCCGTGCGCATCCTCAAGGCCGGCGAATACGTCCGGGTCTTCGAGCCGATAGGAGCAGGCTTCCCGGTGCTTACCGAAGTCAAGGATGAAGGGATAGGCCGGAACGGTCTTGCCGCGAAGCGCATACGAGAGCTTGAAGAAGAGCATTATCGCGAAGACGCGCAGATAGGCGAAACGCGCGATGAACACCTTCAGCCCGGCGCCGCGCCCGCGGATGATATCCATCCCCGCCGCCTCGACGGCGAGCACGCCCGAACGCCCGATCCAGTCATGCGGCGGGACGAATATGCGCACCGGGCGCGCGAAGGCTCGCTCGAGCTCCTGGCGGCCGCGGAGCGCATCCCCGCGCGGGACGCGCCGCGCATATTCGAACGCGCCGTCCCTGGTCTCGTGCGTCGTCCCGTGCTGGAGTATCTCGAGAAGCGGCGTTCTCTGCGCGTAGTCGACAAGCTCCCGGTTCTCGCCGACCGGATATTCGCGCGACTCGCGCCCCGCCTCCCCGCCCGTGTAGACGTCGCTCTCGGGCCGGACGAACGGTATCGTCGAGAAGCCGACGGGGATGCCTGCGGCGAATATATCGCTATACCACCGCTCGATGTCGGCCGGGCTCGAGAAATAGTTGAGATCGTCGTCGCGGATGACGAATTTCATGGCTAGAGCATACTCTCCCGGAGCCGAGGAGCAATCAAGGCGATATCCCGCGCCGAAAACACACCACGCTCCCGTGCCAGCGACAACGCCAGCCTGGGAAGAGCGCCTCGAACTCGGCGGGCGTGTGATGCGTCAGCAATGGATGATACTCGCCGAAAAGGAGGGTGCACGTGTCGAGCGCGCGACCCGCACGCCTGAAGAGTTCGTGCTCGGCTCCCTCGATATCGAATTTGATCCAGTCAGCACCGCTTGCTGCCACCTCGGCAAGCGTCGTTGCGGGGACCTCGATGGCTTCGGTGGTGTCCGGGTCGCGCGAGACCGTAGCCCGGGTTGAGCCGCCAGCATGGCGATAGAGCGTGATTGAGCCTTTGGTCGGCGCGACAGCCGCATGCACGGTGCGCACGCCCGAGAGCCCGCCCACGTTACGCACGAGGAGCGCGTAGTTGTCCGGGTCCGGCTCATAGGCGGTTATCGAAACTCCCGGATAACGGGCATGGAGATAGAGGGTCGCGCCGCCGATGTGGGCACCGAGGTCAGCAACATGCCGCGGCGCGCCTGCGTCCGCCCCAGGAATGGCATACTGCCGGTCGACGAACATCTCGCGCAAGACGGCGATGTCGAGACCGTCGCGCACCCAGAATGGGTAGGCCGCCCCCGCAAGCGTAAGCCGCAGGAGCTTCGGTGCGCGGCCGAAAAGCCGTTTTCGCATCGGAACGGACAGGAGAACCGCATAGAGGCACACGGCTCTAGCGGGCCCGGGCGCAAGCGCGCGGGCGATAGGCCAGTAACTCCCTAGGGCCCGGAGATAATCGGAGCGCATGGGCGCATTATACCCCGCGGGACTCTGGACGCGCGCCGAGGTACGAGAGCACATTCGCGCCGACGCGAAGCGCGTTTGCCATAAGCGTCAAGGAAGGCGGTTTGGCCGGGAGCGCCGTCCAGGTCGCGCTGTCCGCGACGAAGAGATTGGGCGAGCCATGCACTTGCCCCCGCGCGTTCGCCGACAATCGAGCGGATGCGCGCTCGGCGAACGGGATGCCGCCGGCATAATGGGAAGTGACGCCGAACGGAGCGGTGGCGGTAGCGAGCGGGATGAGTCCGAGCGCCCGTAACGCGCGCTTCACGCGGGCAACTCCGGCGCGCTGCGCGCTGCGTTTGGTGTCCGAGAAGACGTGCGCTGCCTCGAGGTATTCGCCCCCGCCGGCCGCGCGCCTGAGGCGCAGGGTACCCGCATCGTCCAGCGAGGACGCGAAGCGGACGTCCGCGACAACGAGGGCGGGCGTAAGGAGCGCGAGCGCTCGGAGCGCTTCGGGTGCGGGCAGTGGCTGATAGGGCAACAGCTTGTGCAAGAGGAGCGACTTGTAGCTGTAGAGCTGCGCGATCATCTCGGCCATGCCGTCATGCGTAGCCAGGCTCGTGAGCATGAGCTGGCAGAGACTATGGCGGCGCGCGCGACCGGAGCGCCCAAGTCGGCGCGGGTAGAGGCTGGTGACAAGGTAATGATTCTTGAGGAAGAAGGGGACGGCCTCGTCATAGCGCTCAAAGCTGCGCAAGAGTATCCGCGTCGTATTGATCGCGCCGGCGGCCAAGACGACGCTTCGCGCCCGGTAGAGCCGGCGCTCCCCGGAGGAGAGGTTCTGCGCTTCCACGACGACGGACGACCCTTCGTCGCGGACGCGGGACACGAGCTGATCGCCGCAGAACAGGAACCCCGGCGCAGCCTGGAGCTCTTCGAGCGTATAGTGGCCCCGATACACTGAGCGGCCGATATTGTCCCAGAAATCCATATCACGGTACGCCGTTGCCGAACGGCCGCCGGCATCCTGCGTGAGAAGCGCGAGCGGAGGCTGCTCGAGGGTGAAGCCGGTGCGTTTCTGGAATGCCTGCTCCGCCCGCCGATAGGTCGCAGCGAGCTCGGCATGAGTATCGTCAAGATCCGCCGGGGGCTGCAGCGGACAGGCGCCCGCGGGACCGGAGACGCCGATACGCTTCACGACCGCGGCATACGGGTCGCGCAGATAGCCTTCGATACCTGCGGCCCGGCATTCCTCCGGAGTGAAGAAGCTGCTCACCGCGCCCCACGCCTCAGAGAGGCCTCCTTTCGCAAGGCTCTGATTGACGAGAACATCTTCGGCTGCAACCGGAAGCAGTTCGGCCGCTCGACGGACGACAAAAGAGCGCCGGCCGCTCATCATGGTCTCGCGGTGCCCGGCGCGCGCGCTATAGGCATTAATGCCCGAAAGGTCGTCGCCGAGAAATATCGCGTGCTGGCCGGGGTCGTGCCGGCGGCAATCGTCGAAAGAGCGCGCTGGCCCGCGTTCGAGCGCCGCGGCGCCGTCTATGCCCGCATCGAGCATGCGAACGCGCAGACCGCTCTCGACAAGCGGACACGCGGCGTGGAGACCGGCGAGACCGCTCCCAACGATGATGACGTCGGCGTCAGGCATAGCGCAAGAGGCAGACGCCGTAGAGGAGCCGCGCCCCGGCATGCAGCCCGAGCAACGCGAGCTGTCCGAGGAGCGGCAGTATCCGCATATCGCTCGGCAAGAGGACGGCACTCGAGACTGGCGAACATTCGTAGAGCGCCGCGGCGATAGCTACCTTGCGCTGGAAGACTCCGTGAGGCCGGACGAATTTGGTTATAGCGTCGAGAGCCCCGATCCGCCGGAGCGACTTCAGGACGAAGGGGTCGATGGGATCCGTCAGAGCGTAGAAGGCGCAGGCGCGCGCATAGCGTTCGGCAAGCGCGTCCGGGGGGCGTTCGTGAGAAACATAGCGCAAGAGCCTATACGGTTCAGTAGCATGCCGCACCCATTCCTGGCGCAGTTCGCGCAAGCCCTCGACGAGGAAGCGTGGATGCAGGCCGTACGCCGCTCGAAGCGGTTCCGTATCGACTCGCACATCCTCTGCTGCGCCGAATACGTTGCTCATGGTGATGGGCGGGCGCGCGAGCACAAGGCTCGAGACCCGCGCGACGGCCGAGGCGATCGGGAGCGGGATATGCACGAGACGGGGGCGCCGTCCGTACAGTTCGCGCGCGACGCAGCGGACAAGATCGTCGAAGGAAAGCGTCTCGGGGCCGCCGAGATCGTACGCTCCCGATTCGCGCACGCCCCGGGCAAGGATAGCTTCGATCGTCTGCGCAACATCGTCGACGTGGATAGGCTCATACCGCGCGCGGCCCGAGCCGATCACCGGCACGACGGGCAGTCGCGTATAGCGCACGAGCGTGCCGATGATGCCGCGGCCCGTCGCGTCATAGATGACGCTTGAACGGAGCGTGACATGCGGTATGCTGCTCGCCTCGAGCAGGCGATCCGCCTCGTTCTTGGTCCGCGCGTACCGGCCCTGCTTGGCGAGCCTGGTCGAAAGCGTCGAGAGGTTGACCACCGCTCGCACGCGCGCTTCCTGGCAGGCACGAACGAGGTGTCTCATGCCATCCACGTTCGTCGCGTAGCTTTCCGGCTCATCGGCCTTCGCGGCTGCGAGGTGCACGACGTAGTCGGCGCCTGCCACCGCCGAGCTCAGGAACACGGCGTCGCGCATGTCTCCGACTCGGTAGGCAAGGAGCGGGTGATCGAGCTCGATTCTGTGCGGGCTGCGCACCTGCGCGACGACCTGGTGCCCGCGTTCGAGCAGGAGGCGGACCAGAGCCTGCCCCACCATGCCGCCGGCACCCGTCACGAAGACCATCATGGGCGACGCTCTCTGCGGACTATGTAGGCGTCGCCGAGCTCGCGCGCCCGGAAGAAGACTGCCAACGTGTCTGGCTCCTGAGGGACGGTTCCGCATGCGCGCATATTGAACTCGAAACAGCTGCCCGCCGCCGTCTCTGCGGCCGCGCACGGCTGGCTGCAGTCGGTCGAGATGATCCAGAACGTCCTGGTCGCGGCTTGGGTGGCGAGCTCCGTACGGCGTTCCTCAGGCGTATCCGCGTAGAGGACAAGCGGCGCGAAAGTGACCGCGCTCCGCACCTGGTCGAGATGCGCGAGGAGGTAGGAAAAGCGGCCCATCTGCTTGCGCGCGTCGTCGAGCGCCTGGAGAGAACCGGCGTTCATCGGCAGCGCGAGCCGCCACGCCGAGTGGTCGATGACGAACGTGTTCGACGGCACATTGTAGGACGCGGCAAGGGTGTGTTCGAGTACGACGGTGGACGACGGGCGCCAATACAGTTCGATCGAATGGACACTCACCGCGAGGAAGAGTGCGCACGCCACCGCGAGCACCACGTTACGAAGCGCGGGATAGAGCCCGACGAGCATGACCACTGAGAACGATGCGGCGACCATGAGCATGACCGCATAGCGCGGGAAGAGGCTGAAGCCCACGAGCCCGTGGTAGAAGAGGAAAACGAGCGCCGGATGAACGCACGCGATTATCAGATACCGGCGCGTACGCGGCCTATCGCCGAGCCACGCATGTCGGGCTGCGAACCAGAGAGCGCCTGCTACGCCAACGGGATACAAGAGCACGAGCGGCTGGCTCCCGACAGCGTAGACGAGCGGATCATAGAGGCGGTGGAACCAGTCGATGCTGCCTGATGTATACGGCGAATTCCCCGCGAAGTCTACGATCGAATCGTGAGCCCGGACGAAGAGCGCGCGCCAGAGGAAGGAAATCTGCAGCGAGAATGCGAGTAGGAAGAGGTACCAATACCGGCGCACATGGGCGATGAGATCCGCGAAGGTCACCTGCCCGAGCCAGAGCGCGTAGAGCGCCCAGAGGCCGATGGAGAAGACCCCGACGAAGGTCTGCGCGAACGCCGCCACGCCCGCCCACAAGAGAACCGCGGCCATCCTCCCCCGCGCAAGCAACGGCGCGCCCCGGAGCGCGGCGTACTGTTCATTAGCGAGGACGAGCACACCCGCGCCGACATCGAGCAGCACGGCGATGACCCAGACTTTGGCGGTATGCGCGAGACCGACGAAGAGCGACGAGCCGCAGATGAGGAAGAGGAGCAGCGCGAGCTGGGCGACCAGGGTGCGCGGGGCGCGCGTGCGCGAGAAGACATAGATGCACGCGCCGATGAGTACGAGCGCCAGGAGGCCGCTCGCAAGCCGCATGAGGTGCAGGATGTCGCCTGTATGCAGGGCGACGAAGAGCTCGGCGGCTGCGACTGAGTGCGTCGCGAGGACGACCGCGCCGAGCACCGGCACGAGGATCGCGAGATCGAGATACGTCTCGACGCCGCCGTAGTAGCTCCCGTTCGGCGAGAACTCCCACCCGGGCAGCGTATGCTTCTCGAGCGCGTGGAAGCTGCTCGTCAGGAAGTAGCTCTCGTCTCCGATGCTATCGGGAGCGTTGCCGAATGGATTCGGGCTCATGAGCGCCGGAGCAAGGACAGCGAGCAGGAGGAACGAGCCGAGAAGGACGGCTCGCGGGTGCGGCGCTCGGCCAGGGGGTACGCCATACACATAGCGGCGGGTGAACAAGAACGTGACGAACGTGAGACTCACCGTGACGCCCGTGATGGAAAGCAGGTAATACACGTGGAGAATGGAGGTGAGGAGATAGACGAGCGCCGCGTTGCCGGCGAAGACGGCGGTATAGCCGAGCATGAAGACGCTGTAGCGGCGCGCATAGTTATCTTTCTCGTGGCCGGCGAAGGTGATACGCGAATTGGCCAGGAAGACGAGTGTCCACGACGCTACGGTCGCAAGCACGTAAGAAGCCAGGTACCACCAGCCAAGATACTCGGTCAAGAGATACGTTATCGTGATATTCACCACGAAGCCCGCGCCCCCGATGCAGGCGAAACTCGCGAATCTCGTGAGCGCGCTACTTGGTGCCATGCAGCGTCCAGCCGTTGCCGTTCCGGGGCTTCTCGATCACGAACGAGGAGAGGGACGTCGCGCGCGCAAGCGCTTCGACCTCTTCGCGCTTCCAGTAGTTGGCGACGGCCGGAATGAGCTGGTCGAAGACGATGCTGTGGACGTGCCAGAACTCGAACTGCGACAAATCGCGCAGGTACGGCGTGGGGCCGCGAAAGAGCTTCAGGAATATCCACAGCGGCACGGAGCAGAGGTATGAGAGCGCGTGCATGAGCGGGAGCGGCAGGCGCGAGGTGATCCGCTCGCGGATCGGCGTCACGTAGCGCGGTATCCACTCGTTGCCCTCATAGCTGTAGACCCAGACGATCAGGGTGCCGCCCGGCTTCAGGGCCTTCACGAGCCCCGCAAGCGCGCGTTCGGGCCGGCGCACGTGATGCAGGACGCCGACGCAGATGACGATATCGAATTCCCCATCCCACGGGAGGTCCGACAAGTCGTGCCGTTCGACGACCGCGTTCTTAAACGGCGCGAGCGTCCGCCGCGCCGAGGCCAGGGACTGCTCGTCATTGTCGAAGGCGACGACGCGCGCGGCCCCGTAGGTCAGGGGCCAGTAGCTATTGCGACCCATCCCGCAGCCAGCATCAAGGACGGCCTTGCCCTTGAAGTCGGCGGGCGTAAGCGAGCTTATCCACGTCTGGAACTGATGCTCGTACCGCGCGTCGAGATGCGCGTACCGTTTCCACTCGTAGCCGAACCGGTCTTCAGACGCCATGCTTTCGATTATACCCGCGCGCGCGCATAGCGGATAAGGACGCCGAGCAGGCTTGCCGAGAGGAGGAGCGCGATCGTAGCGGAGGTCAAGAACGCGAGAAGCGCGACGAAGGGATACCAGAACGCGAGCACGATAGCCGCAGCGCCCGCGCAGCAGACGAGAAGCGCGAGGAGCAGGAAGATCTTGAGCGGATTGTGGATCGTGATCGCCTCGACGATGATCTGCAGCGAACGGAGGATGTCGCGGGCGTAGCGCACCTTGGAGACGCCACGGCGGGGGTGGTACGCGATCGGGAGATACCCGACCGAGTGCGCGTTCAGCATGAATGCGAGCGTGATGGTCGTCGTGAAGGAGAAGCCCGACGAGAGCGTCGGGAAGAAGCCGAGCGCAAGATCCTTGCGGAAGATCCGGCAGCCGGAGTTGATGTCCGGGATGCGCCGGCCGGCCGAGAACTCGGACAGGACGCGGAAGAAGAAGCGCCCCACGCGCTTGGCGAGCGAGCCGCGATAGAACGAGCCTTGGCGGGCGCCGACGATCATGTCGAAGCCCTGCTCGTATTCGGCAACGAGCGCCGGGAGCGCGGCGGGCGGATACGAGCCGTCGGCGTCGAGGATGATGATGTGGTCGCCGGTCGCCGCAGCGATACCGCGCTTCAGCGAATAGCCGTAGCCGAAATTCTGCACGTTGCGCAGGACGGTGACACCGGGGCGCGCCGCGCGCTCCCGCGTCGCGTCCTTCGAGTGGTCGTCGACGACGATGATCTCGGCGCGCGAAGCGAGCGGGCTCGCGAGGAGCTCGTCGAGCACCTCCCCGATCGCGGCCTCCTCGTTGTACGCCGGGAGAATGATGCTGTAGGTCGTCATAGGCGGCCGTAGAAGCGAGACAGGCTCATAAGACTCCAGAGTTTCTTGGTGTGGTCGCGCCCGCCGCGCTCGTGCTCATCCATAAGGCGCTGCACATAGGTGTACTCGATGAACCCGACCTTGGCAATGGCCGCCTCGGCAAGGAGCGCCCGCATCGGCTCCCGCAGGGGCCCCGCGAGCCATCGGCCAAGCGGCGGGACGAACCCGCGCTTCGGGAGGCGCGCCTGCGCGCCGAGCGTGCGCGCCAGGACGCGGCGCAGCAGGATCTTGGTGCGCAAGGGGCGCGCCTTCCAAGCCGGCGGCAGGCTCCGCGCGAAATCGACGATGGCGCGATTCAGGAACGGCGCGCGGACCTCGACGCCGTGGCGCATCGCGCAGATATCGCTCTTCACCAGACAGTCGGCCGCGAGGAAGGTGCGGAAGTCGACCGCCATCGTCGCCTCGACCGGATCGAGCGCGTCGAGATCGTCGAACGCGCGCGCCGGGTTCGCCGCCTGCGGCAGATCTGCCGAGAGGAGCTCGGCCAGATCCGCGTCGGTAAAGACGCGCTTCCAGACGCCGTGCGCCTCTTGGTATGGGAGGCGCGCGCCCGCGAGGAAGCGCGCGAGCTTCTCCTTCGCCCCGAGCGCGGTCTGCCGCTCCGGGAGCCGGGCGGCAAGCTGCGCGAGAAGCGCGTCTGCGCCCTGCGGCAGCTGCCGCCAGTACCGCGTGATGCGCGGGAGGTAGTGCGTCGGATAGCCGCCGAAGAGCTCGTCTGCGCCGTCGCCCGCGAGCGCGACCTTGTATCCCGCCTCGCGAGCCGTCTGCGCGAGGTAGTAGGTCGGGAGCATCGAGGTATCGGCAAAGGGCTCGCCGAACGCGTCGAAGATCGCCGGCAGGTCATCAGCCATATCCTCGGGGGGGAGCAGGCGCGTCGTATGCGGGAAGCCGAGGCGCGCCGCCGCCGCCGCCGCGACCTGCGACTCGTCGAAGTCGGCGTCTGCGAAGCCGATCGTGAAGGCCTGGAGCCGCGCGCCGAGCGCGTGCGCCTCCTGCGCGATCAGCGTGCTATCGATCCCGCCTGAGAGGAAGATGCCGACCGGCACGTCTGCCTGGAGCGTGGCGCGCACGGACTCCCGGAAGAGGCGCGCAAATGCCGTCTCGGCGTCGGCAAGCGAGCGCGGCGCGGCGCGGCGCGCGGCCGGGCGCGGCGGGAGCATCTCTTCCTTCCCCGCCGGGAGCTCCACGAGGAGAGCGGTGCCGGGCCTAAGCGACGCGATGCCCGCATACGCTGTCGCCTCGCCCGCGATATAGCCGTGAGCGAGGTAGTCGCGCATAACCGATCGATCAATATCGCGCTCGGCGCGCTCGGCGGCCAAGGCGCCGATCTCCGAGGCGAAGAGGAGCGTCCCTCCCGCGCGCGCGATATACAGGGGCTTCATGCCTGCCGGATCGCGGGAGAGGATCACTCGCCGCGCCCGCCGATCGTAGAGCGCGAGCGCCCACATGCCGTCGATCTTCTCGAACACCGCGGGGCCCCACGCGCGATAGCCCTCGATGATCACCTCCGTGTCGGAGGCGGACCGGAACACATGCCCAGCACGCGCGAGCTCCGCCGCGAGTTCCTTGTAGTTGTAGATCTCGCCGTTGTAGGTGAGCCAGATATCGCCGGACGCATCCGCCATCGGCTGGTGGCCGGCAGGCGAGGTGTCGACGATCGCGAGCCGGCGATGCCCGAGACACACGCGGGCCGCCTCGTCGGCGTAGATGCCCTCGTCGTCCGGGCCGCGGTGCGCAAGCGCCGCGAGCATCGTGCGCACCGGTACCTCCCCCGCCCCGCCGATCGCCCCCGCGACGCCGCACATACGCTAGCGCGCTCTGCTCATGCGCCGAGCTTCCCCTCCCGCGCGAGGATTGTCTGGTAGATGCCGAACACCTCCTCGCCGAACGATGACTTCTCGAGCGCTGCGCGGCGCGCCGCCGCGCCCATCCGCCCGGCGAGTGCGCGGTCTGCGTAGAGGGTGCGCACCTTGTCGGCGATAGCCCCCGGGTCGCGGATCGGCACGACGAAACCCGTCGCGCCGTCTTCGACGATGCTTGCGGCATGTTCGGTCGTGATGACCGGGATGCCGCACGCCATCGCCTCGAGCGCCGAGCGGCCGAAGCCCTCCGAGAGCGACGGGAAGACGAACACCGAAGCATCGCGATAGAGCTCTTCGGGCTTCGACACGCCTCCCACGAATCGGATCGAAGGATCCTTGCCCATACGCTCCCGGTACGCCGCTTCGAGCTCGGCCGGCATATCCGCGAAGCCGCCGGCGATAACGAGCTCGGCGCCCGGGAGCGCAAGCGATTCCCAAGCGTCAAGCAGGTAGTGGAGGCCCTTCAAGGGCTGGGTATATGCGAGATAGAGGACGCGGAAGGGCGCCGTCGGGTCGGGATGGGTCGGCGGCGAAAAGCGCTCGGTGTCGACATCGAGGTGCGCGATGAAAATGCGATCAGCGGGGTAACCGGCTTCGAGGTAGGTGCGCTTCGTGAACTCGGACATGAGGATGAGGTAGTCGCAGGGGGGCTGTGCGCGCACCTCCTCGGCGAGTGCCGTATACCACCCTCGATACTCGGGGAATCCGAGCCGCGCGAGCTCCTCGCGCTCGAGGCGGGCGTTCGCGCCCATCTCGGCAGAGACCGAGATCTCGACCGTCACCCCCCCAAGACGATGCACGCGCGCCGCCGTCCGCGGGAGGAAGTAGCTGCCATGGAGAAACGCCACGTCCGCCTTCGTAAGCCGCCGAGAGGCGAATATGTCGAAGAGCCGTTCGCTCGCGCGGCGCGACAGTGTGCGCCCCGAGAGCTTCTCCGCGAGGCGGAGCGCGTATCTGAGCGGAGTCGGCACGGCTGGGTACGACCGGGGGTAGGGCGACCCTTCAGCGATCTGGCAGATGAGCTCGAGGGGCTCCCCGCGCGCGGCGAACGCGTCAAGGATGGGGAGCATGTCGGTCGTGCGCAGGTTCGGCTTCCGGCCGATGTTCGCGAAGGTGACGAGCGCTGCGGACATGGCGACTAGCGCGCGGCAAGCTCGGCGCGCACCTCCGGTAGGGAGAGGAGGAGCGCCTTGATCTCTTCCCGCGAGAGGAGCGTCGCGTCTCCGGAGCTATAGCCCCCGGCCGGAATCTTCGCCGCTCCCGTACCTTTGAAGTAGTAAGCCGGGAACGCCTGGCCGCGGATCTGCGGCGCGATGCTGTAGTAGGCGCCGTGGTCGCGCGCCCGGCGCGCCTCGGCCGCGGATATGAGGAATTCGTGCGTCTTCTCGCCCGGCCGAGCGCCGATGGTCTCGACCAGCGCTCTGGGGGAGAAGAGCTCCGCAACGGCTGCGACGAGGTCGCCCACCGCAGCGACGGGCGCCTTGCGGATATAAATCTCGCCCGGCTTGCCGCTCGTGAGCGCGAAGAGAATGAGGTCAAGCGACTCCGGAATCGTCATGAGGAAGCGCGTCATCGCCGGGTCGGTGACCGTGAGCGACTTTCCCTCCCGCATCCGGTCGATCAGGTAGGGCACCACCGAGCCGCGCGAGTAGAGCACGTTGCCGAACCGGGTCGCGCACACGACCGTCTTGCCGCCGCCGCGGTGCGCGGTCGCGATCATCTCGCGCTCCATCAAGGCCTTCGTCATCCCCATCACGCACACCGGGCTGCTCGCCTTGTCGGTCGAGAGCACCACGACCCGCGCGACGCCGTGGTCGATCGCGCTGTGGATCACGTTCGCGCTCCCGAGGACGTTCGTCTTCACGAGCTCCATCGGGAAGAATTCGCCGGTCACCACCTGCTTCAAGGCGGCGGCGTGGAAGACGTAGTCGACACCCTCCATCGCGTGATCGACCGCGCCGCGGTCGCGCACATCGCCGATCACGAAGGAGAGGCGCGCGTCATCGAAGCGGTTCCCCATCTCGAACTGCTTCTGCTCATCGCGGCTGAAGACGATGACGCGCTTCGGCGAGAGCGTAAGCAACTGCGCGACGACCGCGCTCCCGAAGGAGCCCGTGCCGCCGGTCACGAGTATCGTCTTCCCTTTCACCTTGGGCGCGTACCGCGCATAGGAGCCTGGCCGAGCCATGATGAGGCTAGTATACAGACGGTAACCCGTGATTCAATGGTTGGGTTTCTTGGATAGGCCAGCGCTAAAGTCTGACAACGGGCAGGCCAGAGTCATTCCGATTCCGGAAGTATCCTCACTCACAGACGCGCCAATTCGTCACGAGCGCGAAGGCGAAGCGCGGGAACTTGCGGCGGATGAGGGCGCGCAAGGAAGGCTCTCCGATAAGGGCCGCGAGTTGGTCGTTAACCGCGAAGGCCTCGCGGTTGGCGAGATGGAAGCGGCACGCGGCGTCAAAGTCCGCCGCGAAGGCCGGGAGGTCGTACGCATGCAACGGGATGCCGAAGCCCCCCTTCTCCCGGTACACAAGATCGGCTGGCAGGTAGCGCGCAAGGACTTCTTTCAGGAGGGCTTTGTCACCTACTGGCGGGCGCCCCTCCGCGTGCGCGCGGAGCGCGGCGGCGAGGAGCCACCGGTCGACAAACGGCACGCGCGCTTCGATTGACGAGGCCATCGAGGCGATGTCGCTCTTCGGCAGAAGGTCGTTCGGTAAGTAGGCGAGGAGATCGAATGCAAGCGCGGGCGGCACGCCCGCCCCCGCATCGCTGCGGTAAAGCGCGACAAGACGAGCGCGCGCTTCCCGATCATAGAGCGGATAATCCGCCAGCCGCGCGCTCCGCAAGTACGCGCCCGCAAGATCATCCGGCATGCCTGCCCTAAGGAGCGCCTCCGTGACGCGTCCGAGGAGCGGATTCATATACGCGAGGGCGGCGGGACTTGTGCCATAGAGGCTTCCCAAGGCGCTCGTGGCGAAGCTCTGTTTCGCGACCTTCCGGTGGCGCGCAAGAAGCGCGTGGCGCAGATATCCGCCGAAGAGTTCATCGCCTCCCTCCCCCGAGAGCACCACCTTCGCCTCGCCTTTGATGCGTTCGAAGACGAGCGAGGTCGGAATGAGCGACACGTCAGCGGTCGGCTCGTCGAGAATGTCCGCGAGCTTTTCGTACTGCCGCGTGAGTGCCACGTCGTCGAGAGTCGCGACGACGAGCGGGAGGTCGAGCCGCTTCGCGATTGCGGTCGCGTACTCGGTATCGCGACTCCCGGCGACGGCGACGTGGTAAGCCGTCGGCCGTCGGCCGAGTTTCTTCGAAAGTGCAGCGATAAGCGAGGAGTCCGTTCCACCGGAGAGGAGAATCGACACCGGAACATCGGCGACATAATGCGCGTCGACCGACTGGGTAAGCGCCTCCTCGAGATCCGCATTCCCCAGCACAGCGTCGGGCACCACGCGAGGAACGCGATGAGCGCTCGTCATAGTTCTTTCCGCAAGATCCCAAACGCACACCTCTCCCGGTATGAGCTTATACGTGTCTTTGAAGGGCGTATCCGGCGCTATGAAATAGCCGAGATTGTAAAAGGCCGGATACCCGCGCGGGTCCGGCGCAAGCGGGTAGGCGCGCGCGAGCGCGCGAAGTTCGGAAGCGAACGCGACAGCGCCTCGAACGGTCGAGTAATAGAGCGGCTTGATGCCGAACGGATCCCGTGCTGCGACGAGCACGCCACGCGTGCGATCATGGATGACAAACGCCCACATCCCCCGCAGCCGATCGAAGTACGCGGCGCCGTGCCGCTCGTACCCCTCAAGCAGGACTTCGGTATCGCTCTCCGTCGAGAAGCGCGCACCCTCGCGGACGAGCCCTTCCCTCAGCGCCCGATAATTGTAGATCTCGCCATTAAAGGTGATGCGGGTCTTCCCGGACACGCTCACCATCGGCTGCCGGCTGCGAGCGTCCGGGTCGATGATCGCGAGGCGCCGATGGCCGAGGATCACGGACCCTTCCTCGCGCAGGCCCTCGTCGTCGGGCCCCCGATGCGCGAGCGCAGCAAGGCAGGCTGCTGCCGAACTTCGTGAAATCCCCGTACCAGCGAATACGCCACACATACCTCAATCTTCGATGAGCGAGCGCAGTCGGTCAAACCGCACGCGACTGTTGAAATGCTCGCGCGCCCGAATATAGCCGGCTTCTCCGAGCCTCGAGCGCAGCGAGCCGTCCGAGAGAACGCGCGCGAGCGCCTCGGCACATGCCTGCGGATCCTGTGGCGGCACGAGGAGCCCGGTCGCGCCATTCTGGACAAGCTCCGGTACGCCACCCACATTCGTCGCAACGACCGGGAGCCCGTAGGCCATGGCTTCCAAGACGACATTCGGGCACCCTTCCCAGCGAGATGAGAGCGCGAAGACGTCCGCTTCAGCGAGTTCGTGGAGCGCAGATTCGTGAGAGAGATCGCCGAGGAACGAAACATTCGCACGGACTCGTTCCGCCTCTGCCTTAAGACCCGGCTCCTGAGCTCCTGTACCGACTATGCGCGCCTCGTATGGAATGCCTGCAGCCGAGAGGATGCCGAGGGCGGCGATGAGGGTCGAGAAGTCCTTCTGTTCGGTCAGCCTCCCGATAGCCAGGATCCGAGGCAACGAGCGATGCGTGCGAAGTGGTAATGTCGCCGGCACATCAACAGCGTTATGGATGGTGAGCGTACGCCGATGCGCAAGAGAATCCCTGATCCGGTCGGTCACCGCGATATGGCAAGCGACCGTCCAGTCGAGCGCGCGTTCGACCATCCGCTGCCACGGCCGTTTACGCGACACGTCGTTAGCTTCGCGTACGAAGAGTCGCAGCCGCCAATGGAAGAGTACGGCGAGACGCCCGAGAATATTCGCGTCCTCCAGGGTCGATATGACGGCACGCGTTTCGCTACGAGCGCACATCCGGGCAAGGCGAAAGGCGGCAGCGAGGTCGAGCGGGCTGCGGGCGCAAAGCGGGCGCAGCACCACTCCGTCCGCAAGGTCGCGAGCCAAGAGCTGTTCCCTTGCCGTTCCATACAGGACGAAGAGAGAGACCGCGTATCCTGCACGCACAAAGCGGTTCGCATCGTCGACGAATACCCGCTCCGCCCCACCCCGCTCGAGCCGATTGATGAGGAACGCCACCCGTCGCGGGTGGTAGAGTCCTGTGATTCGACCGGCGAGGAGCGCGAGGGCGTGCTCGCGCTCGATGTAGGCGCGCTGCCGGGCGGCGAGCGCCTGCCGTTCGCCCCGCGGGAGCGCGAGCGCCGCTTTGAGCGCCTCCGCGACCGTCTCGGCCGAGGGGTGTTCGCCGACGAAGAGCGCGGGCGGGAGCACGTCCTTGACCGCGCTGTTGCCGGTAACGACGAGCGCGCCCGCGGCCATCGCTTCGCCGATCGTCTTGTCGAAGAGCCCTGAGGGCGAGAGGTTGATATAGACCGCGTGCGCGCCGAAGACGCGCGGAGCCTCTTCATTCGGGATACCGGGGCAAAAGGCGAGGCGCGAGAGGTCACGATACTGTTCCCGAAGCGCCGCAGCATATGCCTCATTCCCGGGCGTGGGGTCGCCGTATACGGCGGCTTCGTAGGCGATGCCATCCGTATCGAGAAGACGGAGCGCGTCGAGGAAAAGGCTGGGCCGCTTGATCTCGTCCAGGCGGCCGAAGAAGAGAAGCGTGTCAGGCGCTGGAGGCGTCGCGGGGGGCGCGAAGCGCTCCGTGTCGATCCCGATAGGCATCCGCACGGCATTCGCGAAGCGCGCGGTATACGAGTCTGGCGAGGTATAGCACACGGCGTTCGCGAGGCGCGCCGCGACGGGCGTCATCCGCGAGCCGTATCTGAAGTTGCGCCAGAGCGCGGAGCGCTTGCCAAGCGCGCGCCAGAGGAGGCCGCCAAGGATCACATACTCCTCGTTCATGTGGACGAACACGGCGTCGTACTTGCGGCGCAGCCGCCACGCGAGCCGCAGGAAGCGAAGCGAATACGCGAGCTTGCCCGCGCGCCCGCGTTCCTTGCCGAGGGAATGCACGCGCACGTTCGCGGGGAGCGCGTGCCGGCCCTCCTTGAGGCAGATCACCTCGACCGACTCGACGCGCGCGGCCAAGACTTCGATCCAGGCGTGGAAAAAGCTCAAGACCGGATCATCCTGGTCGACCGCCTGCGTCGTGATGAGGAGCTTCATACCGAAAGACGCGCGAGACGCGCATAGTGGGCCCGGACCCGCTCGAAGTACTCCCACTCGCTCGCGTAGGGGCGGAGCGCGAGCACGCCCGGCGCGCGCGGGCCCGCGAGCCAGGCGGCCACAGCCCGGGCGTATCCCGCTTCATCTGCGGGAGCGATCACGGCGCCCGCCTCGCGCGCAATGCCCACGTCAGTCGCGATGACCGGCACGCCGGCAGCAAGAGCCTCCGCGATGACGAGACCGTAGCCCTCGTACGCAGAAGTCACGAGCACCGCGTCGGCCATCGCATAGTAGGGCCCGACGTCCGCCTGTCTGCCAGCGAACTCGACAACCGAGGCGAGCCCGCGCCTGCGCGCCTCCTCCTCGAGCGAGGCGCGCAGGCTCCCGTCGCCCACATACACGAGGCCGACGTCAGCGCCGCCCGCCCGCGCGGCAGCTAGCGCAGCGAGGGCGAACGCCGGACGCTTCTCCTCCTCAAGCCGCCCGACGAAGAGGAGGGTCATCGCGAAGCGCGCGCGGCGCGTATGCGCGAGGCCCGCGAAGCGCGCGAGGTCGACCGCGATCGGCAGCACGGCGAAGTCTCCCCGGAGCCGGTAGCGGGCGACGACGCCGTCCTTCAGCCGGGCCGAGACCGCGTAGCCGCCCGCGGCGCGCGGGAGGACAAAGCGCGCGAGCGCGAGCCGGACGCGATTCAGGAGAGAATGGCGCGCGAACGCGGACGCGAGGAAGTCCGTGTGCATCTCGACCGCGAACGGCACGCCGAAGTGGCGCGCGATGAGAAGCGCCGCGAGCCCGGTCTCGAACGGATCCTGAGCGGAGACGATGTCCGGGCGCGGGAGGTGCTTCGCGACGCGGAGCGCGTCGAGCGGGTAGAGGAGGCGCAAGCGGGAATTCGTCGGATACGCGCGGACGTCGGGGGCGACCGCGCGCGGCGCGAGCGGGCCGCGGGTGCGCAGGGAGAACACGACGCTCGCGACCTCGATATCCGTCGCCATCGCGAAGCGCGCGAAGCGTTTCTCGAGCGCGCTTCCCTCTTCGAAGAGGGCGCGGTCGGTGCCGACGAGCATTAGGCGCATACCGTCATGATCGCTTCAGCGAACGCTCCGGCCGACGCGCCGAGCGAGAAGTCGGCCGACGCGCGCCGCGCGGCCGCGCGCCGCGCGGCCCATGTCTCCGGATCGCGTTCGACCGAGCGAATCGCCTCGAGGAAGCCCGCCCGGTCGCTCGGGGCAAGCAAGACGCCCTCCACGCCGTTATCGATGAGTTCAGGCAGGCTGCCCACCGTCGTCGCGATAACGGGAGCGCCCGCGAGCATCGCCTCAAGCACCTGGAAGGAGAAGCTCTCGAAGGCAGTATTGAGCGCGAAGGCGTCCGCGCAGGCGAGCCAGCCGAGCGCCTCTGCGCGCGACAGAGCGCCGGTAAAGCGCACGCGCTCCGAGACACCGCGCGCGGCCGCCTGCGCCTTAAGCGCGGGCGCCAAAGGGCCGTCGCCCACAAGGGCAAGCTGCCAGCCCGGGAGGTCGGGCAGAAGATCGATGAGGAGGCCGAAGCCCTTCCACGGTACGAAACGGCCGATAGAGACGAGGAGTCGGCCGGCCGGCCGGTCGGCCGGCTCACGCGCCGGCGGCAGCGGCGGCAGCCCGAGATAGATCCGCTTGAGGCGCGCCGCGGAGACGCCCCAGCCCGCCACGATCCCGGTGAAGTAGTCGCTCGGCGCGATGACAAGCGCCGCGCCGCGGACGACGCGGCGCTGCGCGAGGCGGAGCGCCCCGACCCGGAGCCCGTAGCGCCTCTGCTGGAACGCGTCGATCGGGTCGGCCACGCCGAAGCGCTGTACGCCCTGCTCCCAGGCGTAGTCGCCCGGCACGCGCACGACGAGCGGCGTGCGCGTCGCGCGCGCAGCAAGGAGCGCAGGGAGCCCCGCCGAAACGGTGTCGAAGGCGACGATCGCGTCGGCGCCGCGGCTCGCCCGCGCGACGACAAGCGCGTACCCGAGGTGCCGCAGCAGCTTCGGGAGCCGCCGTACGCGCGAGAAGGGGCACACGACGACCGCCATACCGCGCGCCTCAAGCTCTCGCGCGAGCGCGGCAGCGTCGGTCGCCGGGCCGCCGATCTCGGGCGGGTAGAGGGGCGTTGCTAGGACGAGGCGCATAGGTCCAAGAATAGCGCCTGCATGCGCGCAGCAATATGATCCCAGTCGTAGCGCTCGACGACGAGCTGCTTGGCGTTCTCGGCCGTACGCGCCGCTTCGTCGGGGTGCGCACGGACGTATTCGACCATCGCAGCGATCTGCTCCGGCGCATCGCGATCCACCGCGAAGCCGGTCGGCTCTTTCTCCGGATCGCGCTTCGCATCGAAGAGGAAGTCGGCAATGCCGCCCTCCTGCGTCGCGATGACCGGGAGCCCGGCGGCCATCGCCTCGATGAACGAGTTGCCCATCCCTTCCGAGCGCGACGGCCGGATGAAGATGTCGCAGGCCGCGAGCGCGAGCGGCAGCCGCTCGTGCGATAGCTGGCCCATGAAGCGCGCGCGCGCTTCGACACCGAGCTCCTTGGCGAGCGCTTTCAGCTTCGCCTCGTCGGGCCCGACGCCGTAGATGATGAACGAGACCTCCGGCGGCAGGAGCGCGAGCGCGCGGATCACGTCGTCGACCGCGTTCTTCTCAACCAGGCGCGAGGTGGTGACGAGGTAGCAGTCGCCCGCCAGCTTGCCGAGCCGCTCGCGCACCGCGACGACCTCGGGCTCGGGTGCTCTGCGGGCGAAGCGCGCGACGTCGACGCCGTTGCCGATGACCTCGAGGCGCCCCGTGAAGCCGCGGCGGCGCGCCCAGTCAGCGAGGAAGGTCGAGATCGCCTGCACGGCGTCGGCCCGCGTGAACGCGCGCGCGAAGAGGGGCCACAAGGGGCGCATCGTTCGCTCGATCGCTTCAGGCGGATCGCCCTCCTGGAGCGTGAGGAGGTACGGCACGCGCGGATGGGAGAGCTTGAAGAGCGCGGCTGGGACGCCAGCGGAGTGAGCCATGACCGCCCAGACGAGGTCGAAGCGCTCGCGCCGGTGGAGCCGTAGGGCGGCGAGCGCCGCGCGGAACTGGAAGAAGAACTTCGAGAGACGGGAGGAGCCGCCGCCGACACGATGCACGACGACATTGCCGATCCGCTCCCGCCGCAGCTCCCGGCGCGAGAAGCGCAGCGTGAGTAGGTGGAACTCGATGTCGCGCGGCGCGATGCGACTCGTGATCTCCCGGATGGCGACCTCCGCCCCGCCCACATGCGGGAAGTACGCGAGCGACAGGATGAGGACTTTTTTCATATGCTGTGGCGTCACGCGGGCAAGCGCGCGAGCGACTCGGTGATATACGTCGCGAGGTCGCGTCGTGGCACCCATCCTAACGCGCGCGTCTTCGCCGTGTCGATGGCGGACATTTGGCGGTTAGCGGGCGAATGCGCGCCCAGGACGACCGCGCCGCCAAAGAGCTCGGCGACCTCTCTCACCGAGTACGCGCGCTCGTCCCCGATGCCGTAGCCATCGCCTTCTCCCCGCTCGCCGACCAAAAGGAGCCCGTCGATGATGTCGTCGACATGCGTGAAGTTGCGCGTCTGGGTGCCGGGCGCGTTCACGACTAAGGGCTCGCGCGCGAGGCGCTTTTGGCGGAAGATCTCGATCACCGTGCCGTAGGCGCCCGCGCGCTCGCCGGGGCCGTAGACGTTATAGAAATAGGCGATCGCGTAGGGGAGGTCGTACCAGCGGGCGTAGTTCGCGACGAGCTCGGTATTCGCCGCCTTCGTCCAAGCGTACGGGCTCTGATTGCGCCCGTCACCGCCGTCGGCGAATTTGGTCGAGGAGCCGGCATAGACGAGCTTGCACGCCGCGACACCGTTCTTCTGTCGCCAGAATTCGACGACGCCCGCCGTCCCCGCGAGGTTCAGGTCGAAGACGACCGCGGGCTCCGCGAGGCTTCGCTCCGGGCGCGCGTACTCGCCGAGGTGGTAGATGCGCGCGGGCGTCTCGGGAACAAGGCGCGCGATGTCTCTCGTGTGCCCCTCGCGGTAGTCGACGCCCGGGACGCGCGGCTCCCGACTCCCGGCGAAGTAATTGTCGAGCGCGATGACGCGGTGGCCGTCGCGCGCAAGCCTGGCCGAGAGGCGCGAGCCGATGAAGCCCGCGCCGCCGGTAACGAGTATGAGCTTAGCTTCTTTCACAGAATGAGGAATGCGCCGCCGCCGATCATGACTGCGACCAGGGCGCCGAGCGTCCAGCGAGAATGCAGGAGGCCGCCCGCGGCTCCCGAAACAGGCGCGCTCGCGGCCGCCGCGCTCGTCGATGCACCAAGCGCCGCCCCGCCGGGGTCCGCTCCGGCGGGTGGCGCGGTAGCATGGTCGTCAGCGTTAGGGCTGGTAAAGGCAGGCGATGCTGCATCCTGCGTAGCGGAGTATCCGACCGTCTGCACTCTAGGAGAACCGGCGACGAGCGCGACAGGTTGCGCGGCGCCGGAGCCAGCCGCCGGATAGGCCGCAGCGATCGACCCGTCCGGATACGCGAGGATGGCCGTATCGCTTAGCGCGAGCTTCGTCGCGCGGGGCGCGAAGAGCGCGCTCACCCCGGGCGCGACCCACGTGCCCTCGGGGATGCGGAAGTTCCCGGCACCCTCGACGAGGACCCAGCCGGAGAGGTCGAGGTCGGCCGCGCCTTCGTTCTTGATGAGAACGCCCGCCGGCGAGAGCGCGTCGATGCGCACGGACGCGCTCGACACGACGACGGTGACCTTCGCATGCGCGACGGCCGCGCCATCCGTGGCCTTCGCCGCGACGAGGTAGGTGCCCGGATAGTCGTAGAGCGCCTCGGCGGCGTAGCCTGCGCCCGCGGCGCCGTTGCCGAAGGCCCACGAGACGGTGGCGTGCGTATCGGCCGCGCCGCCCGCGGCAGCGACTGCCGCCTCGAAGGCGACCGGCGTGTGCAGCGTCGCCTGGCGGTCGCCGCCGATGTCGAGCGTGAGCGC
>JAGWWI010000033.1 GCA_018970465.1 Patescibacteria group bacterium | reverse complement strand
GCTTCCGCCAGGCCAGAGGGTTCCGCAAGAACGCCATCAAGGAGGAGTGGCTCCAGTATTCGATCGGCGCCTTCGGCGCTGCCTTCTTCTTGGCCTTCATGGGGGCAGTATACGCCTCTTCCCTTTTGGCAACGTAAGGAGCATACTGCGTTAAGGTCTAACGCCAAGAAAGGGAAGCTAATGGCGGCAGTACTTTCGCCAACAGAAACGAACGACATCCGGCAACTACGAGATGCTGGTGTTCTACAAACCGTCGACGAGGGGATGATGGCCCGAGCCCGCGAAGGGACCATCTTTATCCCCTGTGCCGACGGACACCACTTCGACGACCTGTTCAGGACCCACCTCCGTCTGTGCGGTTGTCCAGACAACGAAGACCGCATGCATCACCCGCTTTCGTTGAATGGCGGCGCGTTGCTTTTGCCAGAGTCTTCACCATTACGTCGCTTGGATGATGGGTCCTACGGGCCAGACGACGAAGTCTTGCTCCGGCATCTCGTTGGCGCCATCAAGCTCAAGCAGCCACAGTCCATCATTCTCTATGCGCACGCGCCGTGCGGAATGGCACGGCTGTTTGGACTTTCGATCATGGAGGAATTCGAACTGCTCGTGCGGGCAAAGCAGCGCGTGCGAGAACACGTGACTCCCTACGGCGTTACCGACGTGCGCGCGTGGTTCCATGTGTACTACTCAGACGATCGTAATCGGAAGACCTATCACTTCCGTCGGGATATCTGGGAATTACACCGGGCGCAGTGCGCCGCCTAGCGCGAAGAGTCGCGAGACCACCTAAAGAAAAGGCCGCCGGCATGCCGGCGGCCTTCTCATGTAGGGCTACGACCTTATGCAACCGCTGTAGCCGGCACGGCGGCCGAGCGGCAGACCTCGATGATCTCGTCCGTATCGACGTCGTGATACACCCCGACGACCGACTCGAAGAGCCCCGTCGCGACGAGCTTCGCGACCGCGCCCCGGATCGCGTCCTGATGCTCCTCGGGCGAGGCGACGAAACCCGCGCAGCCGGAGTGCCCCGCGATGATCGCGCCCCGCGCGCCGTGCTTCTCGGCGGAGATCGTCGCCATCGCGAGCGCGCGCTCCCACTCGGCCGGGTCGGTGACGAGCACTCCGTCGGCGCCCGCGATCGTCACCGTGTCGGGGTGGTCGACGCTGAAGTGCGTGCGCGCCCACGCGCCGACGACCGCTTGGCAGCGCCCGTCCATGCAGCCGATAACCGTACAGAATGTCCCGTTAGCCATGTCGAATTCAGGATGAAATGCCAATGATTGGTAGACGATACTCCTCTCTCTTTCTTGGGGCAAGCACATGGGGTTGCGATGAAGGCTCTCGGGTCGTAAGCTAGTTTCAGGTCAACCGAGGAGACCGCCATGCCAGAGCTGTTTCTCCACTCCGCAAACCGTCCGACTACTAAAGGGGGCGCTCCCCCGCGCTTCCTGCATGAGGTGCATGACGCCTTCCCCATGAGGGACGCTCAGCAGCCGACCGAGCGGCTTCCGCATCCCAAAGGGGACGACAAGTCCCCTGTTCTTCCTCCGCGCGAAAGCGCGGACTGAAACGCCCCGCGGCGGCCCTTCCCAGGGCCGCCGCGACTCTTTTTCCTTTCGTATCGAGTCTAGTAGCTCTTCAAATGCCGCGCCTTCTCGTGGAGGCGGATCTTCTCGAGAGCCTTCGCCTCGATCTGGCGGATGCGCTCGCGGGTGACGCCGAACTCCTTCCCCACCTCCTCCAAGGTGTGATAGATACCATCCATGAGCCCGTGGCGCATCTCGAGGATCTTGCGCTCCTTGGGCGAGAGGTCCTCGAGGATCTGCCGCACCTGCTCGGTCAGGATCCGTTCCGAGGACTCCTGGATCGGCGACGGGATCTTGTCGTCGGGAATGAAGTCGCCGAGCGAGGAGCGCTCGTCGTCGTCGCCGCCGATCGGGCTCTCGAGAGAGAGCGTGTCCTGGTTGATCTTCTCGATCTGGTAGATCTTCTCGGGCTCGACGCCCATCTCGACCGCGATCTCCTCCGGCTGCGGATCGCGCCCCAAGGCCTGCGCGAGGCGGCGGGAGACCTGCTTATATTTGGCGATCGTCTCGACCATGTGCACCGGGATGCGGATCGTGCGCGACTGGTCGGCCAGGGCGCGCGTGATCGCCTGGCGGATCCACCAGGTGGCGTAGGTCGAGAACTTGTAGCCCTTGCGCCAGTCGAACTTCTCGACCGCGCGGAAGAGGCCGATATTCCCCTCCTGGATGAGGTCGAGGAGCGTGAGGTCGGGCGAGCGGCCGACGTACTTCTTCGCGATCGAGACGACGAGGCGGAGGTTCGAGCGCGCGAGGATATTGCGCGCCTCGTTGTCGCCCTTCTCGATCCTCTTGGCGAGCTCGCGCTCTTCGGCGGCGGTCAGCAAGGGGTACTGCCCGATCTCGCGGAGGTAGATCTGGATCGAATCGTAGCCGGTCGACTGGCGGTCCTTGATGTTCCGGGTCGCGAGGTATTCGTCCGCATTGTCCTCAAGGATCCCGCCTTCGAGGACGTCGACGCCCGCGGCGACGAACCGCTCGTATAGGGAATCGAAGAAGTCGATATCCTCCTCGATGTTGGGGAAGACTTTGAGTATCTCGTTGTAGGTGATGTAGCCGCGCTCTTTGCCCTTCTTGAGGAGCTCTTCGGCGGAGGTCGCCTTCGCCGAGGCGGCCTTCGCGCGGACACCCGCTACCGCCGCGCGCACGACCTTCTTCGCGCGCACGTTCTTCGGCGCCACGCGGGCGGATCGCACGGGCTTCTTCGCCGCCTTCTTCGGCGCGCGCGCAGCCTTCCGCGTGGCGGCGGATGCGACCGGCTTCTTGTGTTTCTTCGGCGTGGCCATAGGTAAATTAAAAAGAATTGAAATGTATCGAGCGTGAAGGGGCGAGGGGCGAACGCGCTACAGCGCGGCGAGGCGGCTTGCGAGCGCCTTGCATCGTTCGCCGGCCTCGCGAATGAGGCCTTCGTCGCCCGCGGCCTCAGCCTGCCGCAGGGCCCGCACTGCCTCCTGATACGCCTCGCGGATCACCGCTGTTTCAAAGGCGTTAAGGAGCTCGCGCGCCGCATCCTCGCCGGGCGCCTCCCCGAACGTTTCCTCCGCCTTGAAGACGGCGGATTCGGGGGCGGACGGGAGTGCCGCTACAGAGTCTCCAGTGATGCGATTATACTCCGATTCTACGCGTGCGGCAAGGGGCGTCGCGGGGTATGCGTGGACAATCGCAGCGAGGAATTCGGCGCGCGTCTCGCGCGCCGTTGCCCGCCGCGGTGCGGGCGAAGACGCGGCCGGCCCCGGCCGCTTACCATCCGCCCCGGCCGGCTGCCGCCGGCCGGCCGCGCGGAGCGACTCGCGCACCGATTCGGGCGAGAGGCCGAGCGCCCGCGCGACCGCCTGCGCCGCGCGCTCGCGCTCCATGGGCGAGGGCATCGCCGCTAGCAAGGGGAGCACGACCGCCTCGACGGCCGCGAGGAGCCGGCCCGGATCCTTTTCGCGCTCGCCCAAGGCCGCGAGGAAGAATTCGTGGATCGGCTGCGCGCTCTTCACGCGCGCGGCGAACTCCTGCGCATCTTTGGAGATCACGTCGGCAGGGTCCTCGCCCGCCGGGAGGCGCGCGGCCTTGACCCGGAGCCCCTCGCGGAGCGCGAGCAGTGCGGCGTTCGCGGAGGCCTTCATGCCGGCCGGATCGGCGTCGAGACAGAGCATGAGGTTATCGCTGTAGCGCTTCATGAGGGCGGCGTGCTTGCCGGTGAAGGCGGTCCCTGAGAGCGCGACCGCGTTCTCGAAGCCGGCCTGATGCGCGTGGAGCACATCCATCTGGCCCTCGACGAGGAGCGTGAAGCCGCGCAGCCGAATCGCATCCTTCGCGCGGTCGAGGCCGAAGAGGACCTCCGACTTGTGGTAGAGATCCGTCTCGGGCGAGTTCAGATACTTCGCCTGCTCGTCTGTGGCAAGCGCACGGCCGGTGAAGGCGACGACGCGGCCCGCAGCGTCCCGGATCGGGAACAGGAGGCGATTGCGGAAGCGGTCGTAATAGGTGCCCGGCTTGCCGTCGGCCTCCTTGATGAGCCCGGCGTCGAGAAGCTCCTGCGTCGAGAACCCCTGCGCGGTCAGGTGCTCGAGGAGCGCGCGCCATTCGTCCTTGGCGTATCCGAGGCCCCATTCGCGAACGGTCTTCTCGGCGAGCCCGCGCCCCTTGGCGTACGCCTCGGCCGCGCTGCCGGCAAGCTGCGACTGGTACCACTGCGCCGCCTTCGCCGTCGCCTCCCGGAGGCGTTCGCGCTTGTCCGCGCGCTCCCTGCCGCCGGCAGCATATTCGACGCGCACGCCGGCCTTCTCGGCGAGGAACGTGAGCGCGCCTTTGAAGTCGAGCCCCTCGGCCTTCTCGATGAACGAGAACATATCGCCCCCTTCGCCGCAGCCGAAGCAGTGCCAGCTCCCGCGCTCGGGGCTCACATGGAAGCTCCCGGTCTTCTCCTTGTGGAACGGACAGAGGCCCACGAGCGAGCGGCCCGCGCGCCGCAGCTGCACGTACGGCTTCACCACGTCCTCGATCGTGAGCCGCGCCTTCACCTCTGCCACCGTATCAACCGCCATCACCCTGATTCTACGCTACTGGCGAAAAGCTTGACAAAGTGATAGCGAGGCGTATGGTACTTCTCGGTCCAACAGGAGTTCGCAACTTGCCCGACACCCAGACCGCCGCCACAGCACCAACAGGAAACGGCTTTGCCGTTCCAGCCGCTGCCGTTGCCATCGGAGGAGGCTTGATCCTCCTCACCACAATCGGCCTATGCTTTGTCACGCCACAGGCCTACGGCCCCGCCGCGCTGGTCATCGGCACGTCGGCCCTTGCCGCGCTCGTCGCTTGGTGGCGCGTGAGCAGCGTACCAATCACACTCGACCTCGATCATTGAGGTCGAGAACGGCCCGGACACTCGTGTCCGGGCCGTTCAGCTTTTCTAAACTACCGCTTCCCCACTACGACACGCTCTTGGATGCGGAAGAGGAGCGCGGCGTGTAGGGCGGATACTCCGCAGGCGCGGGCGCCGGGCGCGCGGCCTGGAGCTTCGCGATCTGGCCGAACTTCTTCGAGCCCGGGAAGCCGGTCCCGGCCGGGATAAGGCGGCCGAGGATCACGTTCTCCTTGAGGCCGCGAAGCCGGTCGACCGAGCCGCGCAAGGACGCGTTGATGAGGATCTTCGTTGTCTGCTCGAAGGACGCTGCGGAGAGGAACGAGCGGCGCGAGAGGGCCGATTCCTTGATTCCGAGGACGATCTCCTTCCCTTTCGGCGGGAGCTTATTGCCTTCTTCGCACTCCTTGACCGCCTTCGCGAACTCCCAGTCCTCGAGGACGTCGCCCACCGAGTAGTCGGTGTCGCCCGTCTCGGTGACGCGCACGCGGGAGAACATCTGCTTGACGATCACCTCGAGGTGCTTGCGGGAAACCGGCGAGCCCTGGAGCTCGTAGATCTTCGCCGCCTCGGCGATGATGTACTCCTGTACGAGCGCGCGGCCGGCGTGCTCGAAGAGGTCGTCGAGGTCGGCGGAGCCGTCGGTCAGGATCTGGCCCTTCTTGATCTC
>JAGWWI010000007.1 GCA_018970465.1 Patescibacteria group bacterium | reverse complement strand
AAGGCGGCTGGCCAAGTTCAACGGCGTTTCCCGAAAGACCTTCCTCCTGCATCTCAAAGAGTGCGAATTTAGATACAACCACAAGGGCCAAGTGTTGGAGACACTGCGTACTTTTATACGCGCTTAACTAGTCTAGAGCCAAACATTAAATATCTTTCGAGTAGACAGCCAGATATAGATGACGCAGAAGATGTTATCGAGTATCTAAAAATGGAATTCCACGAAATGATGCTCTACGCATCGAGAGAGGTAATTCTCTCGGTGAAAGCTTTCCCAAAAGACCCAACTCAAGAGAAGTTTCTGGGAACAATCCTGGCCATGAGACAGGATTTATCCAAGACCCAAAACGATTTAAGTTTGATAGATATTAAACTCGAGATTTAGCGAATAGTGTCGCGTCCGACCCCTATCGTTTAGAGCCTCCAAAAATTCACCGTTGGGCGCAACGGGGGCTTGGTATGCGGGGGTTCTAGTCCGACTCTGCCCGCCCAAAGTATTTGTTATCGGAAGATCCGTATACAATAGAGATATGGAAAATGAGACAGGATTTAACGAGCTAGAAAAGGCGATTCTGAAGTGGTGTTCCGAGAAGTACGAAGATTCGGCCCTTACTTCTCAATTAGTATCCGCTTCGTTCAAGAAGCGAGAATGGACCAAAGTCGGCTTTTACACATACTTCGACGTGCCGAGAACCCTTCAGCCAGTCGCGTCTATCTCCATGGCGAGGAGAGGGTTTCCTATCACCGGCCCATTTATCGAATCGCCTGATATAGAGTTTGGTGGAGGGAGTTTGCTATGGGGCAAGGACGGGTATATTGATTGCCTCGAACTGTATGCCAACGGAGGCTCTTTTAAGGAACATGTTGGGCAGTTCCATTTGCGGTAAACGCTCTTGCGACCCGAGTGCCTCGGCAGGGCGCACAAAAGTCCGCTAGAATAGCCTTATGAACCCTCGCTCACGGGGTACTGAACCCGAGTAGCCCGCCCGTAACGTAGTAAGGAAATTCGAGTTATCGAAAGCTTATCCACTCCGCCCCCTTCCGGGGGCGGGTGGTAGGATGGATCGGTGCAGCCCTAAGCGGCGCTTGGGTGAAGTCCGGTGCGAATCCGGCACTGTCGCGCAACGGTAATCCGGGGGCCTCCCTGCCCCTGGCGAGTCCGATCCCCGGCCGCTTTTTATTTCCCTTACGACACGCGCTATGTCCATGCTCGAGATTAAGAAGCGAAACGGTACCCTCGTCCCCTTCGACCCCGCCAAGATCACGGCGGCGATGACCAAAGCCTTCATCGCCGCGGAGGAGCCGGTCCCGACCGACGCGCTCGCCGAGATGACGAAGGAGGTCGTCCGCGGGCTCGAGGCGCGCTTCAGCGAGCAGGCGCCCTCGGTCGAGCACGTGCAGGACTTCGTCGAGCTCGCCCTGATGCAGGGCGGGCACCTCGAGGTGGCGAAGCGCTACATCGTCTACCGCTACGAGCACACCAAGATCCGCGAGGAGAAGCAGCAAGAATTCCTCGAGACGATCGAGGAGCAGGGCTTCTTGGTCAAGACGAAGAGCGGCCGCGAAGAGCCCTTCTCCGAGGAGACGGTGCGCCAGGCGCTCGCCGGCTTCGTCGCGGGCTACGAGGCGGAGGTCGACGCCGAGGCGATCCTCGCGCAACTCAAGTACGACCTCTACGAGGGGATCACGACCGAGCAGATCGCGAAGTCGCTCATCCTCGTCGCGCGCTCGATGATCGAGCGCGACCCTGGCTACTCGAAGGTCGCCGCGCGGATGCTCCGCGCCCGGCTCTACGAAGACGTCTTCGGCCGGGGGTACGACGCCGCGCGGATCGCTGAAGAAGAGGCGCGCATCTTCGCGCGCAATATCGAGGAGGGCGTCCGGCGCGGGCTCCTCGACGAGCGCATGCGCTCCTTCGACCTCGCGGCGCTCGCCGCGGCCTTGAAGCCCGAGAACGACGAGCTCTTCGAGTACATGGGCCTCGAGATCCTCGCGTCGCGCTACATGCTGGAAGACCCAGAGACGAAGAAGCCTCTCGAGACGCCGCAGATGTTCTGGATGCGTATCGCGATGGGCCTGTCCCTCAACGAGCCCGACGCCTCCCGGCAGACGACCGCGCTTGAGTTCTACAGCGTGCTCTCCGACTTCTACTACACCCCGGGCGGGCGCACGCTCTTCCAGGCGGGGGCGCCCAAGGCGCAGCTCTCGAACTGCTTCCTCAATGTCGTGCCCGACTCCCTCGACGGGATCTTCAAATCCTTCGCCGACAACGCGCAGTACCTCAAGTGGTCGGGCGGCACCGGCACCGCCTGGAGCCGCGTGCGCGCGACCGGCTCGCCGGTGAAGGGCACTGGCGTCGGGAGCCAGGGCATCGTGCCGTTCTTGAAGATCGCAAACGACGTGAATGTCGCGATCAACCGCTCCGGCAAGCGCCGCGGCGCCGGCTGCGTCTACCTCGAGACGTGGCACCTCGATATCGAGGACTTCCTCGAGCTCCGCAAGAACACGGGCGACGAGCGCCGCCGCACGCACGACCTCAACACCGCGAACTGGATCCCCGACCTCTTCATGAAGCGCGTGCGCGAGAACGCCGAGTGGACGCTCTTCTCCCCCGCCGACACGCCCGACCTCCCCGAGCTCTACGGCAAGGCGTTCGACGAGCGGTACGCGGCGTACGAGGCGCTCGCGGAGCGCGGCGAGCTCGCGCTCTATAAGAAAGTGCCCGCCGCCGACCTGTGGAAGAAGATGCTCGCCATGCTCTTCGAGACGGGCCACCCCTGGATCACCTGGAAGGATCCGTCGAACATCCGCTCGCCGCAGGACCACGCAGGCATCATCCACAATTCGAACCTCTGCACCGAGATCACCTTGAACACCTCGGACGACGAGACGGCCGTCTGCACCATCGGCTCCCTGAACTTCGCGAAGTTCGTCCGCGACGGCCGCTTCGACGCGGCGCTCGTCGGGCGCGTAGTGAAGGTCGCGATGCGCATGCTCGACAACGTGATCGACCTCAACTACTACCCCACCGAGGACGCGCGGCGAGGCAATATGCGCCACCGGCCGGTCGGGCTCGGTATTCGCGGCTACCACGACGCCCTCTACCGCCTCGGCATCCACTTCGACTCGCCGGAGGCGCTCGACTTCGCCGACGAGAGCATGGAGGTCGTCGCCTATCACGCGATCATCGCCTCAAGCGAGCTCGCGAAGGAGAAAGGCGTCTACGAGTCGTACCCGGGGAGCAAGTGGGAGCGCGGCATCTTCCCCCAGGATACGATCGCGCTCCTCGAGGCGGAGCGCGGCGAAGCGGTCGACCTCCCTGCGGGCGGCAAACTCGACTGGGCGCCGGTGCGCGCGCACGTGAAGCAGCACGGCATGCGCAATTCGAACACGATGGCGATCGCGCCGACCGCCTCGACCGCGAACCTCGTCGGCTGCATCCCCTGCGTCGAGCCCATCTACAACAACCTCTACGTGAAGAGCAACAAAGAGGGCGACTTCGTCGTCGTCAACAAGTACCTCGTCGAGGACCTGAAGCAGCGCGGGCTCTGGAGCGCGGAGCTCCTCGGGCAGCTCAAGTTCCACAACGGGAGCATCCAGGAGATCCGCGAGATCCCTGCCGAACTGAAGCGCACCTACAAGGAGGTCTTCGAGATCGACGGCCGCTGGCTTATCGAGGCGGCCGCCCGGCGCGGCCGCTGGATGGACCAGTCGCAGTCCCTCAACATCTTCTACGCCGGCGCCTCCGGCCGCGAGCTCTCGGAGCTCTACTTCCTCGCGTGGCAGAAGGGCTTGAAGACGACGTATTACCTCCGCACTCTCGGCGCCTCGCAGGTCGAGAAGGCGTCGGTCTCGACCGCCGCGTACGGCGCGACGCATACGCGTAAGGCGAGCGTCGCAGCAGAGGCGGCCGCGCCCCGCAACCCGGCGCTCGACCCGGCCTTCCTCGCCAAGGTCGCCGCCGGCGAAACGGTCGGGATCTGCGAGTCGTGCGAAGCCTAGCTCACGCGCCTATGTCGATCAGCAAAGGAGCGCCGTTCGTCGATATCAACCAGCGCCGCATCATCAACGGCGGCGACGCGGACGTGATGCAGCTCTACCCGATGCGCCACACCTTCGCCTGGGACGCCTACACGGTCGGGAACGCGAACCACTGGCTCCCCACCGAGATCAGCATGCAGCGAGACATCGAGCAGTGGAAGAGCCCGTCCGCCCTGACCGCCGACGAGCGCCAGGCGTTCGAGACCGTGCTCGGCTTCTTCACCACCGCGGACTCGATCGCGGCCAACAACGTCGTCCTCGCCCTCTACAAGCACATCACCTCACCCGAGTGCCGCATGTACCTCCTCCGCCAGGGCTACGAGGAGGCGATCCATACGCACGCGTACCAGTACATCGTCGAGTCCCTCGGCATGGATGAATCCCGGATCTTCAACATGTACCGCGAAGTGGACGCGATCTACCAGAAGGACAACCTCGTCCTCTCCTTGAACGAAGGCGTCTTCGACCCGGCGTTCAAGACCGGCACGTTCGAGAATGACCAGAAGTTCCTCGAGAATCTCTGCGTCTTCTCGCTTATCCTCGAGGGCATCTTCTTCTACTCCTCGTTCGCGGTCATGTTCGGCTTCCAGCGGCAGAACAAGCTCACCGGGAGCGCGGAGCAGATTCAGTACATCATGCGCGACGAGTCGCAGCACCTCAACTTCGGCATCAACATGATCAACGCGATCAAAGAGGAGCAGCCGGAATTGTGGACGCCCGCATTCGCCGCGCGCATCGTGGACCTCGTCAAGCGCGCGGTCACCCTCGAGTACACCTTCGCGACGACCGTCTTCCCGCGCGGGATCTTCGGGATGAATGCGGAGGGATTTCGGCGGTATATCGAGCACATCGCCGACCGGCGCCTCGAGCGCGTCGGGCTCCCGCCGCAGTTCAAGGTGGAGAACCCCTTCCCCTGGATGAGCGAGGCCGTCGACCTGAACAAAGAGAAGAACTTCTTCGAGACGCGCGTCACCGAGTACAAGACCGGCGGGACGCTCTCGTGGTAGCCGGTCAGGATGCCCGGTGCGCTTCGACGACGCGCCACTCGCGGAAGACGAAGTAGATGACGACGAGATCGAACACGGTCAGCACGAGCATCCCGAGCGTGTAGTGCGCGAGGAGGAGGTAGCACTGGTAGAGCGCGAAGAGGCCGAAGATCGCGATCGCGACCGGGAACGCCCAGACTGCGCCGGCAAGGAGCGCGACGACGAGCGCCATCTTCACTACCCCGTGGACAAGAAGGTACGCCGCGATGAACTCCTGGTGCGCGCCGACGGCGTACGCGTCGGCCCAGCGGACGAGGTGTACCGCGACGAAGTCGTGCGGGTCCTGGCCGAGCTCTTCGTTCGTGAAGTACGCGGTCACGTTCTGCACGAATACCGGCGAGACGAAGAGCGCGAGCGCCCCGCCGACGAGCTCGAGGACGGCGTTCGCCCCCTTCAAGAGGAGCGACACCTCGAAGAAGCGGTACGTCCGCCGCTCGCTCGCGACCACTTCGCTCGTACCTGTGCGCTCGTAATCCTGCATGTTTGTGCACTCTACCATCGAATCGCGGCGAACGCGCGGCGCTTCTTTGCTACACTAGCCGCAATGGCCCGCACGCCGCACTACGCCTGGGAGGGGCGCGAATACGATCACGAGCCGAAGGGGGGCGATTGGTATGCGACGCTCGGCATCGTCTCCTTGGCGCTCCTCGTCGCCGCCGTCCTCTTCGGCAACTACCTCCTCGCCGTCCTCGTCCTCGTCGCGGCTGCGGCGCTTGCCCTCCACGCTGCGAAGGAGCCCCCGCTCCACCGCTTCGAGCTCCGCAATGGCGGGCTCGCGATCGGCGAGGAGTTCCACCCGTACGCGCGGATGCAGTCCTTCTCGATTCTCGAAGATCCGGAGGACGAATTGCCGCCCCTCCTCTCGATCAAGACCGAGAGCTGGCTCTCGCCGCACCTCGTGATCCCCTTGGAGGACGTCGACGCCGAGGGTGTGTATCTCCATTTCCTCGAACGAGTGCCTGAGGAGGCGCACCACCACACCCTCGCCGACCTCGTCTGGGCGTGGCTCGGGTTCTGAAAAGCGCATCGGCGTGCTATCGTACGCACGTTCGCGCTCCCGTCGTTCAACGGATAGGACACCAGATTGCGGATCTGGCAATGTAGGTTCGATTCCTGCCGGGAGCACAGCAGTCAGCAGCCCGGAATACCCGACCGTTTGGCCCTAAAATCGCCAAAGCCGGTTCGGTACCTTCCGGGGTGTTTGACGCAAAACCGCGCGATTCTCATCGCGCGGTTTTGCGCTAGCCGCTAGCCCTCAAGCGCGATCCTGCGATCCTTCAGGATAATCCGGCCCTTGAGATGGGAGAGGAGCTCCCGTTTCTCCGGCAGCGTGCCGTTCTCCAAGAGGTACTTCGCGTATCGCCGTATGTCCATCTCGTCCGCCCTCACTTTCTCGCTCTTGTCGCGCATGGCGCTCCGCAGCTTGTTGTATCTGGCCACCTCCTTCTCGATGAGGTGCCGCGCTCCGATCTCGTCGATGCTGACGTGCTCAAGGAGCGCGAGCAGCTGCTCGATCAGCCGGTCCTCGCGGATGTATGGGTTCCGGCATTCGCGGTCTTTGGACTTGCAGCAGCTGTAGTATATGTGGAAGTTGATGCCGCCGTCGGCAAGGCCTTTCTGTTTTTCCTGTGCCGTGATGCCCGAGCCGCATACCCCGCAAAGCATGAGCTTGGTGAAGGTGAAGTCCTGGAACTTCTTCTTGGGTCGGTTCTCCTCCGCGAGCTTCTCCTGCACCGCCTGGAAGAGCGCCTGCGAAATGAGCGGCTTGTGCTTGCCGGTATACCAGTTGCCCGAGCCCCTCGGGTACTCGAAGACGCCGCAGTATATCGGGTTGCGCAGGAGGTTATAGATGTTGCTCAGGCTGAGCGTCTTGCCGGTCTTCGATGCGAATCGCACCTCGTTCTTGAGCCAGCCGTATACCCGCCGCCCGCTCCATCGCTCGTTGCCCACCTTCTCGAACACCTGCCGCATAGTCGCGCCCCTGATCGGGTCGACGACCAGCTCGCATTTATGATCGCTCCTCTTGTCGTTCAGGTACCCGCAGGGAGCCATGCCGGGGAAGAGGCCCATCTCGGCCCGGGCCTTGAGGCCGCGCTTCACATTTATGCGCTTGTTGTCGTTCTCGAGCTTGGCCTGGCTCCCGAGAATCATGAGGAGGAACTTTTCGTTGGGGTTGTTGGTGAAGCGCTGGCCAAAGGTGCGTATGTCGCGCAGGAGGCCTTGGTCCATGAGGTCGACGATGCGGCCGAGGTCGCCCGCGTTCCTGCTGATGCGGTCTGGCGCCCAGGTCAGAATGCCGTTGTACTTGCCCGCGCGTATCTCCTCGACTATCTCGTTGAAGACCGGCCGCTGCCCGGCCTCCTTGGCCGAGTGGCTCTCGCGCTTCAGCTCCGCGATCTCAAGCCCCTCCTTCTCGGCCAAGGCGAGCATCTCCTTGATCTGGCTGTCTATGGAGAGGACCTGCGCCTCCTCGCTCTCCATGCTCTTCCTGGCGTACAGGCAGTACCGGACCGGTACGACCTCCACAGGGGCCGCCGGGGCCCCGAAACCGCCCTGAATCATTGCCGTTTCCATTGCTAGTGCCGTTAGTGTTAACGACACAATGGATGACGCAACCCCCGCTGGGAGTCCAGCCCTCGTCGGAGCCCAAGGAGTTGAAAACAAGTCTAGAATTCACTCGGGAATTCAGTGCTATGGAGTCCCTGCTCCCGCGCTTGTGTCGCGGGTGTGTCGTTCATCTCCGGTCAACATGGGGTCGTATGGACTGCGCGCGACTGGATAGGCGGCCTCGGCCGATCTAACCTCTCGAACGGGATCTATGAGCGGGAACGTGACCATGAAAGCTCGCCATGCGCCGGGCCTTCTCTCGCTCTTTTTGTCGTTCATGGCCTCCCCAGTCTTCGGGTCGTACTTCTCGACGTAAATGGTCGGCTCCATGTGCTGGCCGCTGTCTTTTTTGCCTTTAGCGCGACCCGGGGCACCACCTCGCGCGCCTGCGGAACGACCCTCCGTGGGCCAACGGAATGTATAGCGGCAATTCTTTCCCTCGGCGTCGAGATCGTAACGGAGCACGGTGTCGAGATGACGCCCGTGGCGAACCTCGTTGTTCTTTCTGGCGATGCGGAATTTTGTGACTATCTGAGGAAATATCTCGGCACGCACGCTCGGCTCCTCGGCGTGATCAAAGAGCCCAACTTCCTCGGCGATCTGTAGAATCGGCCCTCGACGAGGTTCCTCACCCTTCTGTCGCGGCACCGACATGCTTTCTCCGAATGGAATATTGGGCCCCACGACCTCCTTGTCTATGCGCTCGAAGAAGCTTTGCACAAGGGAGTCGTCCATCTCGATACGGAACTTCACCATCGAGGTCGGCGCGCCGCGGCGATAACCACCCATGGTCACGGTATGCCGGCTTGTTCGGTAAATGTATTCGCCCTCCGTGGCCACATAACTCTCCACGATGCCGTAGTTCGCGTCCGAAAGAACGACCGTCGACTTTTTGTTGTACCCGCATGCTCGCCCGAGAAGACCCTGGAGAAGCGAGTTGAGGTCGCTCGCCATCTTCCCGAAATCCATAAAGAACCTGACGCGCGTCGGGAATGCGTCCGCCATGCGGGCTCGATTGGTCACGAACATGATGAATGGTAGATCGTCGCGCTTCCGTTCCGCGACGGCGCGCTTCACGGCGATGCCTCGCATCTCGTTGCTGTAGTACTTAATGATGTCGATCCGCTCAGGGTCCAGCTTCAGCGCGGCGATAAGCTCCTCGGTTTTTAAATTCGAGTTGAAGGCGCGGACGCAGAGACCAATCGGCCATTCGTCGTCGTTCTTGTACTGGTCCAATAGTTTGTAGATCATGTCGCGCAAGGCCTTTTCGACGTCGGCTCTGTACTCGGCGTGAGTTCCACCGTACCCGATCTGTAGCGCGTATCGTTCGAACGACTCGGGCTTGGCGTACGCGGGCATCGATATCTGGGCGACGAAAGGAATACTTACGGAATCGGCGAACCCGGAGAGTGCGAACGTCTGCGGAGGAGTGATCGTAACGTCCGGCGATATCGAGTCCCCAGCGAAATAGTTGAAACCGGAGTAATTCGCGCTTAGAAATTGCCGGACCTGCCAGACTCGCTGCATATCGTTGAACTCGAACGGGGTGGCCGAAAGCCCGATGAGCCAGTGATCCTCGCGGGTGACACCGATGGCCTCTTCGATATGACCGAATATCTGTTCCAGTACGCATTTGCGCTCGACGACACCATCCTCGGTCACCTGCAGGCGATCGCTCGCTCCGAACTGCGGCTCGTCGATGATCATCAAGGGTTCGTAGCCTTGTGCCGTCGCGTCGCGGGTGATCTCCACGATACGTTGCAGGTTCTTTCCGGCAACGCGTCGGTGCAACAGCTTCTCTAACTTCGCCTCCGCGAAGTCCTTCTTGTTGCGTAGCACGTGTTCGCGGTACGTGGCGAGGCTGGGCGAGTGGACGAACATGGGGTCCAAGTTCCCAGCTTGTTCATGGCCTTCGGCCATCTGGAAATCGATGTTTTCGTAGTAGGCGAGAAATCGGTTCAGCTCGGTCTCCGTCTGCGCCTCGTGGTTCGTCTGACTACTGATGATGTAGAATGGATACGGGCGTCTGCCGGTCATGAGGTATGTGATTGGGCCCGCCCACTGGAGCGCGAGCGAAGTCGTGGTCTTGCCGGACTGCATCGCCCCTAGTATGTGACCCCATCGCTGCTCTTTTTTCAAAAGATGATCCATGCAGTCGATGACGGTCCGCACCTGCGTGTCGTGTACGCGACCGGAATGGTCGGCGCTGTTCCAGAACGACGACACACGCGCTATGCCGACGCCGTCCTTGATCGCCTTGATCGCGCGTTCCGGCTTCATGCGGACGGGCAGGCCCCGGTGCGTCGCCCACGCATTGAAGGCGTGGGCCGTTTCGAGCAGGTGTCTCTCGTAACTCGCGATGTCGTCGACTACGTTTCTAGGAGAGGACATGTTATCGTCGCAGAATTATCATGAAATAATTGTACAACGATAAATATATGCGTGTTATTTATCGCGGTCAACATTGACTTGTTATGCCATAATGTCGTTATGGATACACTCTCCCCAAGCCAGCGGAGCCTACAAATGAGCCTCGTTCGAGGCAAGGACACCGGACCCGAGAAGAAAGTCGGCGATCTCCTCCGGCGAATGGGAATTCGATACAAAACGCAGGCGGATAGCCTGCCCGGCAGGCCGGACGTGTTCTTCCCGAGAAAAAAGAAGGCGATATTCGTCCACGGCTGCTTCTGGCATAGACACACCTGCCCGCGCGGACGGATCCCGAAGACGCGCAAGGTGTTTTGGGAATCGAAGCTCGAGTCGAATCGTAAACGCGACGCGCGTGTCTGCGCGGCGTTACGCGCGACGGATTGGAACACGATGGTCGTGTGGGAGTGTCAGCTCAGTCGCCCCGAGGTCGTCAGTCGACGTCTCAAGAAATTTATTTCATGCGCAGCATAGAGCTTTTCGCCGGCTGTGGAGGATTGGGTTTCGGAATCGCCGAGGCGGGCTTTGAGCATGTGTTGGTGGTCGAGAACGACGCGCGTGCATGCGCGACGCTCCGATTCAACGCTGAGCGCGGCGTTAATCATTTCCGCGACTGGCGCGTCGAGCAGGTAGACGTGCGCGATGTTGATTTTTCGAGAATGGCCGGGACCATCGACCTCGTGAGCGGCGGTCCGCCCTGCCAGCCCTTCTCCATCGGGGGGAAACATAAGGGGCCGACCGATCAAAGGAACATGTGGCCCGAGGCGATCAGGGCGGTACGAGAATCGCGGCCTAAGGCTTTCGTTTTCGAGAACGTGCGCGGACTACTTCGACCGGCATTTTCCGATTATTTGGATTTCATTCGCTTGCAACTGTCGTATCCGAGCGTCATAAACGACGGGAATTGGAGGATCGGGTTGGAGAAGCTTGGGAAACTCGCGGAGAAAGGTGAACCGCCCGAGTATCACGTCGTAATCCAGGGCATCAACGCCGCAGATTATGGCGTGCCACAGAAGCGCCACCGAGCCATCGTCATGGGAGTGCGGTCGGACATCGCAACGCACGTCGTCTTTCCGAGACCGACGCATTCACGCGAGGCGCTGGTGTGGAGTCAAAGAATCACTGGTGAATATTGGAGACGCCACGGCGTACCGGAGAACGGCCGCCCGCGCATGACCGCTTCGGATCGACAGCTACTGAAGAAACTGAAACAGCGAGGCATCGCTCCGGCCGAGCTGCCGTGGGTCACCGTACGCGATGTCATATCGAATTTACCGAAACCGTCGAAGAAAGAGACGGTACTCAACCATTTACTGCATCCCGGGGCTCGGTCGTACGCCGGACATACCGGTAGTGTGTTGGACGGACCGGCAAAAGCGCTGAAGGCCGGAGCGCACGGAGTACCCGGCGGCGAGAACTCGCTCGTTATCCGGAGCGGCAAGGTTCGATACTTCACTGTACGAGAAATGGCGCGGTTGCATGGTTTGCCGGACGAATTCGGAACCGACGAAAGCTGGGTGAGCTCGATAAAACAACTCGGAAACGCGGTTCCGGTTCAGGTCGGCCGCACATTTGGACGTGCTATCGTGACTCTCGTAGAGGAGGTTGGCCCCAGGAGTAATACCGCCGTAGTCAGAATAAAACCGAACAAACGAACCGGGCATTTTTCACAAGACTCGGATCGACATTATAGCCGCAGTAATCTGAATCTGGTGGACATTATTTAATCTCAAGCACCTTCATCACCTCGTCGCCGTAGTGGTTGATGACCTTGATGGCGATCTTACCGGTTGTGGGCTTGGGGAAGGGGCGCGAGACGGTCGAATGGAGCTCGTCCCAGACCTCCTCTGGGATGTCGGCTTTGAGCGCCTTCTTCAGCTTTTCGTACGGCTTGTCCGCACCGAGGAAGTAGGCGTGCGTGACGTAGAAGGCCTCGTCGTTGTAGTTGGTGTCGATGAACCATGCGGCGATGTCGTGCTCAAGCTCGCCGTCGCCGGATGAGCGTATCTCACTCCTGACCGGGTCGTACACGTCCATGCCGAGAATCTCCGCCACAACGCCCTCCTTGGTCTTCTTGACCTTTACCTCCGGCTCACCGAAGGAGAGGAAGAGGTTGCCTGAGCCGGTCTTTTTAAGCAGGTCGCCCATCGAGAGGTCGGGGTTGATTTTGACTCGCATGATGGTGAGGCCGTCCTGCTGTTTGGCCTCGGTAAAGGCTGACGCATCGAAGGAGGTCGCTGCGACAACGAGCAGGTCGGCAAACTTCTTGGCGACGCGTGCCGCGTCGCGGATGAAATCGTCATCGATGCTGCCGAACTCCGGCCCGATGGCAACTGCCACCTTCTTGAGACCGTCTTTGGTCTTGTACTCGCCGACCGCTTGTACCTCCGGGCCGCTCGGCAATATCTCCAAGTTCTCAAATTCGACGCGCGCACCTTTCTCACCGGTCTGCACGCCCGCCCTCTTTAGATTATCGACAACCGTCTCAACGAACCGCTCCGATGCGACCATCTCTTGCGCGTCGGAGACGCGGTGCGGTGCAAGCGACTCGACCGTAAACGGCCCGCACACACGCACGACATCTTTATTCTCAAGCGGCTGGTCGTAGAGCACTTCCTGCTCTGCCTCCTCATCATTGGCAAGCGATTTGAGCGTAACGTGTGGCACGGTCTTGCAGATAAATCCCGCTGCGACATTTGATTTCGCATCGTCGCCATTCTCCTTGAGCTTATAGTATGGAAACTTTGCGGTCATGAGGCGCGTCCGTGCAAGCGCGAGTGCGACTCGCGATGTGTCTGTCGTAATCCAACGGCGGCCCCACTGCTCTGCCACATATGCGGTTGTGCCCGAACCGCATGTCGGGTCGAGAATAATATCACCCGGATCCGTCGTCATGAGCATCGCACGCTGGATTACTTTCGTGTTTGTTTGAACCGCATAGATTTTCTTGTCTCCAAAGCCGCTGACTCCGACGTCGACCCAGGTGTTATTCATCGGGAGCACCGGAAAATCCTCGAGGTAGCGCTTATAGCGTAATGACTTCCCGAGCTTGAATAGCCGCCCCTTCTCTATAAGCCGTTTTATGCCTTGAAGCGTTGTTTTCCAGTGCGAGTTGGCTGGACACTTAAAAGCTTCCCCCTCAAACACTACGGGCTCCGGGGGAGTTTTGCCTTCCCCTTGAGATGCTAGGCCTTGATGAGCAAAGATGCGGCTCTCAGGTGGTAGCTGGCTCGTATCATCAAGCTCGCTGTCTGTCATTTGCCGGAGTTGGCCATCCGGCAATTCAACCCAATTATATTGGCCTGCGTCTCTGGCTGCGTACTTGGGAAAATACAAATGACGATATTTTATTTTATCTAGATCTTTTGCGTACCATATCAAATAATCATTGACGTTTGCTAGCGTCGAAGAAGAGAATCCTCCGGTCTTATTGAATGTAATCTCTGAGCAAAAATTTGCGCTTCCGAACACCTCGTCCATCAGGTTGCGCACGAGATGCACGTTCTCATCGTTGATTTGTACGAAGCACGAGCCGCTCTCGGTTAGGAGCTCACGCGCTGTGATAAGGCGGTCGCGCAAGTAGGAGAGGTAGGAGTGGATGCCGAGCTCCCAGGTGTCGCGGAATGCTTTGATCTGCTCTGGCTGGCGGATCATGTCATCGAGCTTGTTGTCCTTTACATCGCGCTTGCGCGTGGAGGTCTGCCAGTTGCTGCCGAACTTGATGCCGTAGGGCGGGTCGATGTAGATGGTTTGCACTTTGCCGCGCATGCCCTCTTTCTCAAGGAGCGAGTTCATCACGATGAGCGAGTCGCCGAGGATCATGCGGTTCTTCCAGTTGTCCTCGTGCTTGTAAAAGTCGACTGCGTGGTGCGCCTGGTCGGCGGCATAGTCGCCAAAGAGTGAAGGCGTGGGGAGCTCCTCATTCACGCGCATCTTGAGGCGCGCGATTATGCCCTCCGGCGCGATGTTCTCCTGTACATAAATCGGTACGGTCGAGACGGAGAGATCCTCGCCCTCCTCCTGCTTCCCAGCCCAGACGAGCTGCGGGTCGAGCGAGGGGTCGTATGCGTACTTCTTCTTGACCGGTTGCTTCTCGCGCGGAGAGAGGTCTTTTGACTCCTCTTGCGTCGGGATGCGCGACCGCGTCGCCCGGTGCTTGTAGCTCTTTACGGACGCTGCTGTGGTCAGTTGCTCTGCTTTTTTTCGTGCCATATGCGTATTGTACTAGCCAGCCTTCCTTATCTCCTCCCGGATGAGTTTTTGCGTCTCGTGGATGTCTCGGATCTCAAGCATAGCCCACTGGCCAAAGCCGCCATGGTTATTGACCGCGGGCACCCAGAGGTCATTGGCGATCTTCACCTTTGAGACCTTCTTCTGGTCCTTCTCCCCGGTCACCTCAATAAGGAGATTCAGCACCCCGCCGCCCGGGAGCTGGAGCCGGACGATGTAGTCGGGGTAGTAAGGGTGGATCGCGCCGTTGCGCTCATAGGGGATGGTGAAGTCGAGCTTGTAGTTTTTGACGTATGAGATGACCTCATCCATCTCCTCAAGCCGCTTGGCGACGCCCTGCTCCCAGACCTCGGTGTCCGCGACGACATAGTTGAGATGGCTCTTCTCGGTCTCAAAGACCGGACGCGTGGTGAGGAAGTCGACGCCCGCCGTCGAGCCGCGCGGGTTGCGCCCAGAGAGCACTGGCAAGAGCTTGCGCTCGCCCTGCTTCTCGATGCTGGCGGTCACGATGGCGTGCTGGATCTTCTCGCACGCGCCGCGCAGGTAGTCGCCGATGGAGAGATAGCCGATGAACATGTTGTCCTTGAGCTCAACCTGCGTTTTGACGTATGTATCCACGATGCGGCGGAGTTGCGGATGGAGCCAATACTTCTCCGAGCCGTCCGCGTCGCGGTAGTAGCGCTTTAGGAGCTCGGTGGTGATGATCTCACTGACCGTCCCCTCGCGCCGTTCGCGGATCTTCTCCAGCGTCTCCTCGGCCCCCTCGCCGATGATGCCCTCAAGCATGACCTTGGTCGTCTCGTTCTCGATAGTCGTCTTTGAGTCGGGCGTGAACTTCGCCTCGAGTTTCTCCTCGTCGATCTCGTAGTGGTAGCCTTCCACGCGGGGGAACTCGATCTCATACTTCTCGGCGCGCTCGGGGAGCGCCTTGACGTGGTGATACGAAATGGGCGGCGGAGGCGGTGTCGGGGCCCCACTCGAGTCCCACAGGATGAACGGCACGCCGTACACCTCGGCGTACTCCGCGCTGAACATGCCGTGCTCGTCCGGCGTGTAGTCCTGGCGGCGGAGGGCGCGACCAACGACCTGCTCGCACAAGAGCTGCGTCGAGAAGGCGCGGACGCCGAGGATGTGCGTCACAGTGTTTACGTCCCAGCCCTCGGTCAGCATCGAGACGGATACGACGCACTTGATGTTCTCGCCGAGCCTCCCGGGCTTCCCAACCGTGTTCATAACCTCGCGCAGTATCTCCTCGTCCGTCGGTTCATCGCGGCCCGCGAAGCGGCGGCGGTACTCCGCCTTAAACTCATCGATCTCTCGCTCGAAGGACTTCTTGAACTCTGGCGTCACGCTCTCGCCGCTCTCAAGGCGGTTGCTGTCGATAAGGAGCGTGTTGGGCCGGTCGAGGAGCGCGTAGCCGTCTTCGTTGCGGAAATGCTCAAGGTGGCCCCTCTCGATAGCGACCCGGCCACCAGCCGTCTGCTGCTCGTATCCCGCGATCCATTCGTACACGAGCTTTGACACGGCCATGTTGTTGCACACGACGATCATCACCGGCGGCATGACCGCACCATTAGTCTTCTTCACCTCCTCGTACCGCTCATAGTATTTTTGATAGCTGCCGTAGAGGGAGAGGAGGGCGACTTCAAGTTTGCCCGGCAAGCGCTCGGCTGGGAGCTCTTCCCGGATATGGAGCCACAGATTACGAAATTCTGGCATCGACTCGCGGCTGATGCGATCGTCAGCGCTCGGCAGACGCGGTATCTTCACGACGCCACTCTCAAGCGCGTCGAGGAGCGAGAAATCATAGACAACCCAAGGGAATATCGTGCCCTCCGGGTACCCGGAGCCGGAGAGAAAATAGGGCGTCGCAGACAGGTCGACGATGCCGTTCACATTGGCCCGGCTCGCGAGCGTCTTGAGGCCCTCAAGCCAAACGCGCGCGGCCTTGTTGTTCTCGTCCGCCTCCGCCTTCTCCTCTCGTGAGAGCTTCTCGTCGGTCGGCTTCTCCTGATAACAGTGGTGCGCCTCGTCGTTGATGACGAGGATGCGGGATTTACCAGCCACCTGCTTGAATACGCGTCGCGCCATGGCCTCCGGCGTCTCTTGGATGGCGGCCTCGTTGATAAGTCCGGCGGCCTTCATGACGCCGCCGAGCGAGTAGCGCGGATTCTGCCGCAGCACCATCTGCTGAAAGTTGACGATGAGGATATTTGCGCGATTGAGTTCGTCCATGTCGGTGGTCGAGACAATGTCGCGCTCGCGGTAGTAGTTGTGCGAGTTGTTCGGCTGGAGGACGTTCAGGCGGTCGCGGATGGTAATGCCGGGCGCGACGACGACGAACGTATCGGTGAAGCGCGTGTCCTGCGGGTAGCGGATCTTGTTGAGCGTGTTGTACGCAATGATCATCGCCATCACGACCGTCTTGCCAGTGCCGGTCGCAAGCTTGAACGCGAGGCGGTACAGACCGCTGTTGGCGTCCTCGTTGAATCGCTTCAGATCATTGATGATCCAGTGCTCGCCGACTTTCTCTGCGACCTCGTTTATGTAAATGAGCGTCTCAAGCGCCTCGACCTGGCAAAAGAAGAGGCGATTCTCGCGCGTGTCGTCGGTCCAGTATCGCAACAAGTCCCGCGTCGTCCTCGTCGTGCCGGGGTATCCGGCCTTACGCCACTCGGCCACCTTGGCGCGGAGCTTATTGACGAACTCATTCTCTTGGAGGCGCTCACTGCTCCAGGCCTGTGCGGCCGGATCGTGGCGCTCGTGCTTAGCGCGGCCGCGCGGCCGCGCGATAGGGATTTGGACGGTACTCGGCCGGCGCGTCTCGATTATCTCCTCCGTCAAGCCGCGTTCGTCCGACTTAAAGTATCGGTTCGGCTCGACGTACGGCGAGTTGAGGATGGGAGAGATTTTCATGCGGATAAGGGGCACGAACGCCAGAGGGCGTATCGGTGCCGCTTTCGCACATCCTCCCTTATTTTTGGCCATCTTTCAAACGGATGACGCGATCGCCCCAGGAAGTCCAGACCTATTCGGTTCAGCGGGATTCTCGGGTAAGGTCGCTTCGGATACCGGCCTTGCCCGGCCTTCGCCACCCGTAATCCCCAACCACGATGAACAAGACACTTACCCACGCCGAGTACCAAGCTCGGCTCAAATCCATTACCACCCCCGAGGAGGCCGCTGCCTTCGCCCAGGAGCTCCTCGCCCCCGTGCTCGCCGACCTCTCGCGGGCCCCAGAGCCTGTAGAGGAGCCGGAGGCTGCTCCGGCGGAAGAGGAAAAGCCCCGCACCAAGCAGGGCCGTCGCCCCACCATCCCTGAGCTCGCAAGCCGGCAGAATCCCGTGGCAAGCCCTTGGTACGAGGTTGCCGCCAACGACAAGGAGGCGATGGTCATATCGCTCTATGCGAAGGGCCTCACCACCCGCGATATCGCCTCGTACATGAAGAGCCATCACGGCGTCGAGCTCTCCCAGCCGGGCGTCTCGACGATAACCGACAAGGTGTTCCCGCTCGTCAAGGAGTGGCAGAGCCGCCCGCTCTCTTCCTGCTATCCCGTCATGTACCTCGACGGCCTGCACTTCAAGGTGCGCGACGGCGGCAAGATCGCGTCGAAGGTCGCGTACATCGCCCTCGGCGTCAACCAGTACGGCATGAAGGAGGTCATGGGCATCTGGGTGAGCGACAGCGAGTCGGCCAAGTTCTGGATGGGCGTCTTGAGCGACATGAAGAATCGCGGCGTCGACGACATCCTTATCGTCTGCGTCGACGGCTTGAAGGGCTTCCCCGAGGCCATCAAGGCCATCTATCCGCTGGCCGACGTGCAGGTGTGCGTCGTGCACATGATCCGCCACACGGTCATGTTCATCCCGCACAAGGACCGCGAGGCCTTCTGCAAGGACTTGCAGCTCGTCTACACCGCGCCCTCCGAGGAGGCTGGGCGCGAAGCGCTCCGCGAGGTCGGCGAGCGCTGGAGCCAGTACAAAGCGTATCTCAGGAATTGGGAGGATCGCTGGGAGGACATCGCGCCCTTCTTCAGCTATCCAGCCGCCATTCGCCGCATGATCTATACGACGAATGCGATCGAGAATCTCAATCGCCAGTTCCGCAAAGTGACGAAGACGACCACCGTCTTCCCGCACGACGAGGCGCTGATGAAACTGCTATGGCTCGCCCAGGCGGACATCACCCAGGGCAAAACGCTTGCCGTGCGCAACTGGAACGAAATCATGGCGCAGCTGACGATAGCGTTCCCGGACCGCGTGCAGTTCTAAACATTAATTAATCGGGATGGCGAGCCGGTCCGGCCTGTACCAACAAACGGCCGCACCGCGGCCGTTTGTTGGTAACCCTGTTCTGCAAAATCTCCTGAGATGCTGGGTCACTCCTTTCCACCCGCTGAGGCACACATGGTCGGGCTGCTGGCATGCATCAATATTGGTCAGTAAATGCGAAGAGCCTCCGGCAAACTTTTGGTAAGGGATAATCCTTTTCCAAAAATTTGCGCGGAGGCTCAAGGATTCAAGGAGAGACAAGCCCTCCAGGAATCAAGGTTCAGGACTTCCGGGCAGACGAGAGCCCCAGGTAGTCGAGGCGGAGGTCGTCCCAGAAGTAGTAGTCGACGAAGAGACCCCCGGCGTCGAAGAAGCCGACGTAGACGCGGTGGCCGTCCGAGTCGCGCGAGGATGTGCGGACGTAGACCCGCTCGAAGAGCCGGACGCCACGGACCTTGTAGAAGGTCGTGATAAACCAGCTCATCTCGGCCGCGTTCGGGACGCGCTCCGCTTCGGCGAGGAGGGCGGTCTGCCCGTCCCACGTCTTGCTCGTCGAGCTCGGCACCGGCGTCTTGCGGATGGCGAGCCAACCGGTGAGGGTCTTGTCGCCCGCTGCGAACGCCTGGTCGGCATACCACCCGCCGGTCTTCCGGTAGAAGAGGCCGTTTTCGAGCGACCGAACATCGAGAAGGGAGAGGTCCGAGGACGGCGCGGCGAGGACGGCGTAGCCGTATTCCTTGCACCACCGGAGCTCATCCTCGCTCGGCATCGTCTGCGCGAGCGCCTCGATCTGCTCGGCGGTGTAGATGATGCCCGGCCGAGCTATCGCGATCTCCTCGGGGGCGATGAAGTCGCCGCCCAAGATCGATCGCGCAACGGTGTAGTCGGGGAGCTTTGCCGTGAAGCGGCGGATGCCGGCCACGAGATAGTCCTGGAATTCGCCGCCGCGGGCGATGAGCCGCTGGAGCCCGTCCTTGTCTGGGTCGGCTTCCTTGCGGGCGCGCCGCACGGCTGCGGTGACCAAGTCTTCGAGACGCTCTTCCTGTGCTGACGTGATCGGGGTTGCCGTCATCATCGTTCTCCTCTGTTGCACCCGGATCGCCGGGCTCGTGCGTCGCCCCTTGGGAATCCTGAATCTATCAAGGAACAACGGTATCAAAGTAGCACAAGGCCAATCTCCTGTCAAGGAAAAATCTGATGGTATCATTCTCTAGCATCCGAATAAAAACGGCCTAACCCCTCGACCTCGATCGAAGGCATGGCTCAAAATCCGCTACAGGTCATGCTTATTAATCCAGAACTGGTTTCTAAACCGCTCGGTCAACTCATGCGCGTCCGCGTGCGAAAGTACGCCCAAGTACGAGTGCAGCACGCCTTCGAACGCGGCTTTGCTTATCGCTCCGTTTTGATAGAGGGCCGCGCGTTCGCGCATCTTTCTGAACATCCGCTTCTTCGTTCGCGTTCGCAGCGCCGTATGGTGAGGCAGGACGACATACCCGAGAAAGTCCGCGCCTTGGCGGTACTTGCGTATGGTCACTTTTTGCGGGTGCAGCTCGAGCTTAAGCTTGTCTGCGAGAAAATCTCGTATAGGCGGCAACAACTTCTCCAGATATGTTCGATCGCTCGAAACCACGACGAAGTCGTCGGTGTAGCGGGCGTACTTTTTTACGCGCAGAATGCGTTTTACAAACTGATCAAATTCGTTCATGTAAATGTTGGCAAACATCTGCGACGTGAGGTTGCCTATCGGGATGCCCTTGCCCTCTGCGGTAGAGTAGCTCCCCACGATCTCCCGCAAAAGCCACGAGGCGTCGTCATCTCGAACTCTGCGCTCCAGGATGCCGAGCAGGACGGAGTGGTCCACGCTGTCGAAAAACTTCCTTATGTCGCATTTGAGCGCCCAGCACATCTTTGTCCCGTTTCTGCTCTCGGTCCGGAGCATTTCGCTCACAGCTCCCACTCCTTTATGCGTGCCTTTGCCTATGCGACAGGAGAACGACGCCGGGATGAATGCGGGCTCGAATACGGGGTTAAGGACGCTGAACACGGCATGATGCAACACCCGATCCCGCACCGTCGCCTTATGTATCCGGCGGCGCTTGGGGTCATGGATCCAAAACCCGCGATATGGTCCGTGCCGGTACGCCTTGTCGCGCAAATCGCGCTGCAATTGAAAGAGATGCTGCTCCACGTTCTGCTCGAATTCGACGACATCTCTTCTACTGCGCTTGCCGCTTTTGAATACTTCCCAGGCCGCAAAGAGATTCTCTGCGGAAGTTATTAGCGGAAAGATATTTTTGGAGATTCTCATATGAGCGAGCTCGATATACCCATCTTTAAGAAGTCGTACGATCTCTATCGCGCGTTCTACGGTTACCGCCTCGACGTGCCCAGGCAGGACCGATACGCGCTGTGGCAGCAATGCGAGAATGGCCTGCTTGCGGTTATCGAGGACATCCTCTACGCGAGCCAGAGCGGTCCGAGAGAGAAGCTGCCTATGCTCGAGAAGGCCAGCGCCCGATTGAACATCTTGCGCGTATTTGTGCGGCTCGCCAAGGATGTCAAAGCGATCGACGGCAAGAAATATGTTGCTATCGAGCAGGACCTCGACGAGATCGGCCGGATGCTTGGCGGCTGGATCCGTTCAACCAAAGACCGTTGAATAGGAACGCCCGCATGGGCGGGCGTTCCGGATGAGGAGATGACTGCCGGGCAGACGAGAGCCCCAGGTTGTCGTTGCGGTTGTCGTCCCAGTTGTTGTTGACGTTGAGACCCTTGGCGTCGAAGTTGCCGACGTTGACGCGGTTGCCGTCCGAGTCGCGGTAATTGCCCGTTCCCATCCATGACCCGCTCGCGCGGCACCGGACCTCGAGGGTTACTGCTGGATGCGCCAATGCTTATATCCTCTTAGTCCTGAACTTTATGCGGGAGTAGCTCTCTCGCGAGGGCATCTCCGCCAGGAACGGGCAAGAAGTACATCATCCTCAATCGCGCCCTGCCGGGAACCCCTTACGTCGGGTAAGGCGAGCCCTCCGGCACTCTGGCGAATCTGAAAGGCGAGACATCCCGCGAGGCTGAACCGTAACCCAGCCTGCATTAGCAAGATGTAGGCGGAGTGTACCATGTAAATAGAAAACCTCCGCGCATTTCTCGCCCGATATGGGCGAAAAATTTGCGCGGAGGCTCAAGGATTCAAGGAGGAGCAAGCCCTCCAGGAATCAAGGTTCAGGACGACTTCCGGGCAGACGAGAGCCCCAGGTCGTCGTCGCGGCCGTCGTCCCAGAAGTTGCTGACGTCGAGACCCTCGGCGTCGAAGAGGCCGACGTGGACGCGGTAGCCGTCCGAGTCGCGATCCGAACAGCGGACCCAGATTTTCTCGAACAGCCGCTCGCCGGTGGCCTTGTAGTGGCCGATGATGGCGTAGACCATCGCCTGCGCTTTCGGCGTCTCGTCGTCCGTGCTGAGGAGAGCCTGCTGCTCATCCCACGACTTGCTCGTCGAGTTCTCGACCGGCGTCTTGCGGATCAGGTACCACCCGATCTCGCCGCGATCCTTGGCGAAGGCCTCTTTGTTGTACCAGGTCTGGTCGTAGAAGAGCCGACTGGGCTCGCCCTTGACCTGCGCCCTGATATCGAGGATCGAGAGCGGGAATACCGCGAAGAGGACGTGCGTGTCCTTGCACTCCGCGAGCGCCTCCTCGGTGAACGGCACCTCGGCGAGCGCCGCGAGCTGGGTCTTCGACGGGTTGACGCCGAAGTGCTTGATCGCGTCCTCGACGCCGAACATGCCCGCGCCCATGATCTCGCGCGCCTTCTGCTGCGAGGTCGACGGTTGGAAGCCGCCGTTTGTCGCGAAGGCCGCGAGCTGGGCGAGGAACGCGGGCTCGGTGTTGATGCGGTTCGCGACCTCGCTCGCGTTCTCGCCGAGAGCGCCGAAGAAGCGTTGCGATGCGGCGTTGATGATGCCGTGAGGCGTGTCGATATGGTTCATGACTTCCTCCTGCCGTTAACCCTCGTTCGGGCGACTAGCATTGGGAACCCGCAAGCGCTACGGAGCGGCTGCCTCTGATGAGGCGAGCTTGCTGGGGCCGATAGGTCAGCCGCAAGAAGCTCGCCTCATATCCTTTTAACCTGCCAAAGAACTGGTTATAATCCTAGCATATCCTTACCTATCCGTCAAGGGCTACTGGCCCCTCAAATTCCCCTGTTGGTAACCCCCTTCGCAAGGTCCCGAAGCTAAGCTAGGGTCCTTAAAGAGATAGCTTTTGTGCTATCCTGTTCCCGTTAGAGTAGCCTAAACCCGTTGGAATTCGTTCCCGCGGGCATGGCGGACCAAAGCCGCTACAGTGCAGACAACTCCCCGTCTCGGAGTCACTGTAGCGGTCGCGTCCCGAAAGGGGTGCGGGTTGGGCCGAAAGGTTCGATCGCGACGGGGCGGGGAGCTGTCTGCAATCCGCTCGGTTATCAGTAAAACCGCTACAGTGCATATGGATCGAATCACCAAGAACTCGCTCATTTTCGGGGGCTTGGTCGGGGGCGCTGTCGCCCTCGCCCAAAATGCCGCCGAGAAGCGCAGGCTTACCAACGGGCAGGTCAAGGATCTCGAGGCGCTCAAGGAGGCATTCAATCGGCTCCAGGACTTCGCAAAGTTCATCTCATTCGTCGAGACGCTCGAATTCATAAAAGAGCACGAACCAGAGAGGGAGTACGCGCTCATTGGCGAACATCTCTCCACGAAGCTCCAGGAACTCGAAAGCGGTCGCGCCATTATTGATGCCTTCCGCACGCGGCTCAACCAAGTCTTGAGCCCTCGCTTCACCGCCGAACGCGCGAACGACAAGACGCACGAGGTGCAGGCAAATTTCTCGCAGCTCACGCCTGTGCCGGAACGCCTCGAGACAATGCTCGAGAAGCGCGTCGAGATGCTCAAGCTCTTGCAAACAGGTTACGCGTACATCGCCTCCGGAGAAGCCGACGACCTTGAGTCTACGGATAGGAAAAAGTTCAGTGCGCTCGCGGCCGAGTCCAAAGCGCTCGAAGGCCGTACCATGGTCATTCTTGGCAATTTCAAATGGGAGTGACCACAACTACCATGGACGAAGGCTCGACCCAGGAGAAAATCGGAGAGGATACCTTGCGATGCCCCCGGTGCGGTTCAACCCAGATTCACATCGATAAGAGAGGTTTTGAAGCAGGCAACGCCTGTTGCGGCGCAATTTTGTGCGGCCCGCTCGGTCTGCTGTTAGGCGCAGACGGAGCGAACAAGATCAGACGTACATGCCTGAAGTGCAACAAGACGTGGTGATCTGGTGGCGTCGGCTGAAAAATCTCAATTTCGGCTGCCATGGAATACCGGAGCGATGCCTGTGCGTTAACGGGAAGAGAATGCGCATTTGCGCGCGTTGTTTCGGCGCCAACATCGGTCATATAGTTTCAATCGTCCTTTTCCTTACAGGCCACCTGCCTCAACTTTGGGTATCTGCGGCCCTTGTCGCAGTCATGCTGCTCGATTGGTCGCTGCAGGCGTATGCGAACATACCTTCTACGAATACTCGCAGGGTAATAACGGGGTTCGCAGGAGGTCTGGGAATCGGGAGTATTCTCTGGCGCGGCATCGGGATAATGATCGGGCTGCTCGTAGGGCAGCTTGGCGCCCTTCGGCCGTAACTACCGCCTCGGCCCCATCAGCCGATCATAGAGCTGCTTTTCATACGCCCGAGTCGCGAGAGCCCGCCGCGCCTCCTCCTTGGCCCGCTTGTCCGCTTCGATGGCGGCGAGTCCCCACGTAAGGCCGCGCGGCACCTCTTGCCGCATGGCAATCTCCCGGTCTGCCGCCTTCTCGTCCTCGGGGTATGGGAGCGGAGGAGCGCTCTCTTGCCGAGGAATAAGGATCCGTCCGGCCGTCAGGTCGCGCGCTTCCGAGTACGCGAACCAGAGCCCCATCAAGGAGTCGCCCGTGTGTCCGTCCGGGTACGCGCGCATCTCGTTAACGAGCTCCGTGACGAGCCGCCTCGTGCGGGCATCCTTTGCGCTATAAGGGAGGACGATCCGCCCTTGCGCGAAGAGGATGGCGAGACTATTGACCCCGATGTCGGGGTCGTTCTTCTCGCCGCCCGTCTTGTAGCTGCGGATCGGCACGTTCAATTCTCCGAGGTCTCGGCTCATGGCCTCCTGGTACCCATTCGACTCAACGCGCACGCCCGCGGGCCGCACGACGGCATCGTGCCGCCCCACCATGCGGCGCACCTCGTCAGGGAGCATCTTCCCGCGCTCGATGTTGCGGAGCACGTAGTCGCCCGACTTGATCGTTCCGTCAGCGTTCCCGTATCGCACGTAGTCGAGGCTCACGAGCGCCGTGTCGTCCGCGCCGTCCTTCTGCGAGATGGCGAGGTCGAGGCCCGACACCGTGAACTGCGCCTCGTACGCATCCCGCGCGGCGTCTTGCAGCGCGAGGTCCTTCCCCTTCTCGAGCGCCCGCTCGATGTCGGCCTCGACGAATTTCTGGTTGGGGCGCAGCGACGGATCGCATTGAAACATGCGCGCGAAGGAGTACGCGTTCGCAAGGCGCTTCAAGTACAAGTCGCCGTACGGGAAGCGCTCCGGCCAGAGTGTTTCTGTGCCCTCGTCCATAGCTGCCCGGTTCTCCGCGTAAAAGGCGGCGGCGCGGGAGAGTTTCTCCTCGGGGGCAAGCGACTCGTCGAGGCGCATGTCGGCCCATCGCTCCCAGAGGTCCTGGCGGTTCGCCTCGCGCAGTATCGCGCCCGTCCGCCGCTTCACGTCGAACTGCGGGTCCTTGAGGAGGTTCGCCATGAGGTCGTCCATGTGCCAGGTGTTGCCGAGGCAGATGACGCGGCCCCCGGGCACGAGGACGGGGAGCAGGGTCGAGTATACCCAGTCCTTGATCTTGGCCCGCTGCTCCTCGGTCGCGGCATTCTCCTGCGTGACGACATCGTCCATGACGATAATATCGGCCCGCTTCGAGAGGATCGGGCCGAAGAGCCCGAGCGCAGTCACCGTGGGGTCTTTGAGGTTCAGGTCGTCCCGCTCGATCGTGAAGGAGCCGCCCGTCCAGCGCTCTTCCCTCCGCTTGCCGGAGCGGAGCCGCGGCGCGACGCCCTTCTTCTCCGGGTCGATCATCCGCGCCCAGAGCCGATACTTTTGGTTGCGCTCGGCGTGCCCGCGGATGGTCGCGACCGAGTCGCGCGCCACTTCCGCCGTGTTCGAGACGACGAGGATCCGTATGCCGTGGTGCTTGGCCATCTCCCAGAGGGGGTACGCGACCGCGCCATGCATGGTCTTGCCGAAGCCGCGCGGGAACGCGAGGACGATCTTCTGGTAGCTGTAGTTTGAGAACACGTCGTCGAGGTCATTGTGAAAGGGCGCGTTCTCAAACCCCATGATCTCGGCGGCGAAAACGCGCAGGTGCTCTGCGGCGAGCGCGCAGAAGACGGCGGTTTCCTGGAGCGCGCGGATGTCAGCCATGGCTCTCATCGCCGGGTTTCGGCAGATACGCATCGATAAGCTTCTTCGTCTCCGGCTTGAATTCGCCGAAGACCTCGACGAGGAGCGCGTCGTCCTCGCCCCGCGCTATAGCGAAGGCGGACTCGAGGGCCCGCTGGCGATAGTCGGGGTGCTTGTTCTTGAGCCAGAAAATCGTGAAGGTCGGGTGCCCGTTCTTGATGCCCGCGATGACCTGGCTCTCCGCCGCGTCGTTGATGAGGGCCGTTCCCTCGGCGATAGCCTCGTCGACGGCCTTCGCGAACGCAGGGTCCTCCTTTCGCCACCGGTGTACACTCGAGCGGCTTACGCCCGCCCGGTCGCACGCGATCTGGAGGATGGGCGTCTTTCGGAGATGCTCAAGTATGAGCTCCTTGAGCTTGTCGTTCTTTTTCATACGCGCTGCGCCTTGCCTCCCGTCAGCCGCTCCCAGCGCCCGATCGCCGTCAGGCAGTACTCAAGGTCCATCTCGACGCCGAAGCAGCGCCGCTTCGCCTGCTCGCACGCGAGCAAGGTCGTGCCGCTCCCGAGGAAGCCGTCGTATACGGTCCCGCCAAGTTCCGTGCTGTTGAGGACGAGGCGGCGGACGAGGCCGAGGGGTTTCGTGGTCGGGTGGTACGGGCTCTTTGCAGGGCGCGGATAGAAGAGGACGGACTTGTCCTTTGCATGCCTGAACGCGTGCGTGCCGCGCCACCCATACAGCAGCAACTCATGCTGCGGGGAATAGTCGAGGCGGCCCACGACCGGCTGGGACTTCACCCACACGAGCATCTGCGCGACCTTGAACCCGGCGTCCTGCATCCCCTCGCGCAAGGCCCACACCATCTTGTCGGCGTTGAAGACGTAGGCGGCGTTCTTCCGGGTGAGATGCGGTGCGACGGCCTCGAGCCACGCGCGGTTGAAGGCGCGGTACTCGGCGTCTGACTGGATGCCGTCGTTCGCAATCGCCTTGTCCTTTGAAAGCCTCGAGAGCCCGCGCTTTGATTCCACGGCCGCAATCGCGTACGGCGGGTCGCAGCAGAGGAGGTCTATTTCCTCCTCTCCAATGAGGCGCGCAAGCAGCGCCGCGTCGCGGCAATCGCCGTACGCGAGGCGGTGGTCGCCGAGCTGCCAGACCGTGCCGGGCTTAATGGAGCTTTTTGACGGGCTCATGGCTGAGGTTCTTAAAGCGGTTAATCGCGACCTGGCAGAACACCGGCTCTACGTCTGCCGCTATGGCAACCCGGTGCATAGCCTCGCAGGCCAGCAAGAGGCTCCCGGACCCCGCACAGAGGTCGAGCACGGTGTCGCCCGGACGGCTGCAGCGGCGAAGCGACTTCTCATAAAGCGAAATCGGCTTCATCGTGGGGTGCTGATAGAGGACGCCCGCGACGCGCTTGGCGAACCACAGTTGGAATAGGTCGGCGATATCGTCTCCGACGCGGGCGCCCGAGGCGATATCCTTGTTGAGGAATTCGTTCAAATTCAGGACGCTGTCCGAGAGGTACGGGGATCCCCGCGTCCCATACCAGCACAGCTCGACCGCCCGATTGAACGCGACTTTGGGTACGGGGTTGAGAGAGTCCTTAACCCACATGCATAGCCTCCGTTGCTTGACGCGGCATTCCTTGAAGAGCCTTTCAAACATGCCGAGAAACTTCTCATCAAGCCACAGAAAGACGTGGCAATCATCTTTGGCTGCCGCCAGCGCGTTGCGCGTGATGTCTAAGAGGAACTGGTAGTACTCGGCGTCCGTCTTGCGGTCGTTGATCGTGCCGCCGTAGTGCTGCTTGCCGCCCAGTCCGCGTCCATAGTCCACGCCAACGTTGTAGGGGAAGTCGATATTGATGAGGTCTACGCGATTCCCTGTGCCGATCAACTTCTCTACAGCGGCCGCGTCCCGGCTGTCTATGCATCCGAGGCGGTGCCGCCCGAGCTGGAACATATCGCCGGGCTTGATGTCGGTCTCTGCGGCTTTCTTTAACTCCTCCTCAAGGTCGGCGTGGTCGTCCTCGGTGCCGAGCAGGTCGCCAAACGCATGCTCGAGATCCTCGTCCCTCAGAAGCTGCATCCAGAGCTCCGGGTCGTACTCGCGCAGGACGTCGAAGTCGAAGTCTCCATGCAGCGCGTTGCTCGCGATGAGGTATCGGTTAAACTCGGTCTCCGTCAGTTTGCGGTTCGGCACCCGCACATCGATCTCCCGGTCTCCCATGCCCAATTCCATCAGGGCACGGTGCCGGTGATTGCCGGCCGGAATCCTTCCGTCGATGTCGATGACGATAATCTCGACGTACCCGTCGCGCTTGATGCTTGCTTTCAACTTTGCAAAGTCGGCGTCGGAATTAATATTCGGGTTTTTGTCTGCGGGAATGAGATCTCGCACCCGCCGCGTCTCGGTATGCCACTCGAGTTTCGTCGCGGCCGGGCGCTGCGCGCGTTTCTTTGCCATATGCGTAGGTGAGCGGTTAAGGCTTAATCCGCCCGGTACAAACGCAAAAGCGGCCGCCACCTGCCCCGTGTAGGGGTGGGTGACAGCCGCTGGTCTCCCGAGGGAGCGCGAATGCCCGGCACGTATTAAGTTGTGCCCAGTGTATGCCGAGCTAGCCCGCGGTCAAGCCCGCTTGTGGACAAGCCGCGCCGAGCTCCTCCATCACGCAGTCGATGCGCAGCCCCTTGCTGCCGCGGAAGTCCTGCTTCTGCGGGTCAAGGAAGGCCGTAAATGTCTGGTTGAGGGTGCCGGACATAAGAAAGCGGACCATGACCGTGGATTCTTGTACCTCTATAAATTCGACAGGGGCCACGAGCGTGAACGGCATACGTTTGCGGCCGGAGAGCCGCATTCGCTCCGCAGTCTCAAGGAGGCGCTTGCGGTATTCGAACTGGGAGGGCGCGAATGTCGCCATGTATGAGTCGTACCGGATGCCGTACACGCGGTTGCGGTAGGTGAGGCGGAGCTGGTAGGGGCCAGCGCTTGTGGTGGCGAGTGCGGAGCCGTTCGGAGCGCGTTGTACGGTGGTATGCATACATTCTCATTATAAACCTGCCAAGGAGCTTTTATTAGCCGCCCCTACGTTCCCCTAGAAAACGTGCCGCTCGGCTCTTCCATGTTGTCGCGTTACGCGTACAATGTGCGCGGGAATATGACAAAAAATCCCAAGGACAGGGAGACGAGCAACGCACCCGCACACATAAAACTCCCTACCAGACGAGACTCGTTAATAACCTTACAAGACGCAGATAATATATGGCGCCCAAAACATATAGCAGGAAGCCGGGGGTATACAAGCTGCAGACAGCTTCAGGCAAGACAAACTATATAGGCAAAGTGAAGGCCAATAGACTCGATAAGCGAATCTCCGAGCATAAGGCGGAGGAGAGGATCCCGTTTGCAAAGGTCGAGTTTACGCCCGCAAAAACGAACGCGCGGGCCAAGGCGATCGAACGGGCGAAAATCCGCCAGGCGAAGCCTCTCTACAATCGCGTACTCAAAAGACGCCCTCTGTAGTAGAAAGAGCCCCATCGCGTATGCGATGGGGCTCTTGGTGCAGGAGTGGAGTGAGCCTGCTTATCGCCCAAGAGCCGCCCTGAGCGTTTTGCGCCGGACATCCCATGGGATGCCCCAGACGCACAGCGCGCGCAGGAAGTACCAGCCGGCCGGGATGAACGCACCAGGGTCGTCGAGCCCCGCGAGGCGGCGATAGAAGTCGGCAAGCATCCGGTACGCCCGCGCCCGCTGGTTACGGTCTCGGATATGGCTAATGACGAGACCAGTCCCGCCGTCGAGGATGTTCAATGCCTCCCCGACGCCCTTCCGGCTCGAGCGCTCGAGGACGAGCGTCGCGGCCCGGATGGCGAGGAATACCGGCGTATGGTGACCTTGCCGGTCGTCCCAGCCAAAGCCCGCCCTCGTCAGTCGAAAGGCGAGTTCACGCAGGTTCTGGGCTTGGCTCAAGGGCGCCCACGCGAGCACGGCCGAGAGCACATCGGCCCGGTCGGCCGCCTGCCGCTTCGACGAGCTGCGCGCGAGCAAGGTAGCAGGGTCGCCCCACTCGATGATTTGCGACATGAGCGCGAGAAGCTCGGTCTGGCACGCCGGTACCGTGTCGCGGTACGAATAGAGCGTGCTCACCCAAGGGACGAATTGTCCCTTGGGGTCGTCGGCATACCGCTTGCGCGCGTCCTCGATCGCTCCCACTTGTCCGGACCAGATCCGCTTCGCGAGATCCGGGTCTCGGTGCATCGACTCTGACATCGGCTTTCTCCAATAGTTCAACGTGCATTCCGGAATGAGTTAGGACACTCGCTAGAGTGTCACCATGAAGCAGAAAGGAGATTTGAGCCGTGCAGAACGTCTTGAAATAGGGATTTTGTTAGGGAAAGGGTATTCGCATCGGGCCATCGCACA
>JAGWWI010000032.1 GCA_018970465.1 Patescibacteria group bacterium | reverse complement strand
CGAGATGCCGGGCGACTTTGCGGGTGCTCCAGCCTTTCGCGAGCAGCTCTCGAGCTCGTCGCCTGACTTCTGGGAGCTTGGGATTTGTCGTGTATGCCATATGCCTTGGGTGATTCCAAGGTATTGAACCATTACGAGCACTTGACTTTTCTATAATATTGTATAATCTGGAGCCAGGCGCCCCATCTCGGGGCATGAATCTTTGGGAGAACGGCAAATGGCACTCTTGGTATTGCTCGTGCTTGTGGTTGTGCTATCGATCGTGTTGCTTACGGCGCTTGCGCGCCGCGATGCGTACTTCACGATGATCGTCCAAGACACGACGAAATTCATCAGCGTCGGCGAGAGCCTTAAGAGCATCCTCGCAAACGTGACCGGCTTCAAGTTGTCGACGGCGCTCGATCTCGATAATCGTCAATGGCTTATCCCGGCAAAGTCCGAGGCCGACTGGTTCGGCGCCTTCTTCCGGGACGCCCGCGTTGTCTGGTTCCAAAAACTGTTATGGAAAAGGCTCGGGATCAGGTTCTTCGGCTTCTTATGGCCGCAAGTACATGTGCACTGGTTCGACATCCGAAGCATGCGGACCGTCAAGGATCCGCCTCCGACTAATCCGGATGCGCCTCCACCGGTTCGATCGCGCATCGTCGAAGTGCACCCGGACAATACGCGAGTGAACGAACTGCGCTTCATGGTGCCTCGACCGGTCTATCTCGAGGGCATCGACCTTGGCGAGGACAATGCGAAGATCAATCTCGTCCTGCTACCGATATACCGCCAAGTCATCCCGGCGCTGCCGGTGTATACCTTGCAGGGGAACTTCTTCACGCTCCTCGATGCGGCTATCGAAGCGGCGGTCGTGGACTTCGCCGCGAGTCATCGCGTTGCGGTCTACAAAGCGCTTGGCCCTGACGGGAATGAGAACCCCAAGGCCGGGCAGTTCGCCGCCGACTCGATCGACCAAGTCCCCGCAGACGAACGAGATCTGTGCGAAGAGAGTCCGCTCACGTTCGCCCTGTGGCTCAAGCTCACCAAGGCGGGCGAGGGTTCGCCTATGGAACGACGGCTGAGAAACTTGAACGTGAGTCGGCGGTATCTCGAAGACCTCCGCGTCAAACCTGGCGCAGAGGAGCTTGTTGAGTACATCGAGAAGTCGCTCATACAGGGCGAACTGACCCCGATCGCTACTGAAAGACTTCGGGAACTGATCCCGAGCGGGATAGTGCCCCGCTTCGGGTTCGCGCTCGTGAGCTACCGCCTCGTGGCATGGGAGCCGCACCCGGACACGAAGCCGCTGGCCGACGCGCTCCGCGAAAAGGAGACGAATCTCCACGCCGCGGAGGGCGTTCGGCAGAAGGCCTACGGCGAACGGGATGCGGCCTTGGCCGCAGCAACAGGCCAGCGCGCCAAGTATAACTTGGTAGACGCGCTGATCGAAAAGGGGGTGGACGCGAATGTTGCCGCGACGGTCCTGCGAGAACAAATCAGGACCGAGAATGTCCGGGACAGCAAGCTGAACACCTGGGTCGAAGGCGGCAGCGGGGTTACGCCCGTTGTCCCGATCTCCGGCTCGCCAACATCGTCAACCTAGAGAGGAGCATGGCCGATGGATGCTATGTACGCGAGTATCGTTACCGTTGCGAATGTCATGTACGCGTGGGCCTTTACCGTCGCGGAGTTCCTCTTCGCAATCGTGCTGACGCTGACCGTCATCACCCTCCTCTTCAAACGAGTCTTGACGATGGGCAGGCCGTCCGGGAGAGCCGTGGGCATCTTCGCTGCGTGCTGTCTCGGACTCATCGGTATTGCCCTCGTGCTGTGGAGGTTCTTCTGGACTGCGACAGAGACGAGGGTCGCGGCGGCGCCCGTCATCGCGCCCACGGCGCCCTGGTTGCGCGGATACGTTCTCGACTGGCTCTGGCTGGTCGTGATCGGGTGTGCGATTCTGTTCGCCATCGGCTTCGTCTTCAAGAAGATTGAGTACAAGAAGACAGGCGACGGACTGATGGGGGGCGCGGTGGCTGTAGTGCTACTGGCGTGTCTCGTTGGGGGCTATGCCAGCTACCGCGGAGAACCCTTCTGGGAGGAAAGCGGCACGGGTGGTGTGGCTTCGGCGCCTTCGGTCTTCCGATGCGCCGACAGCAGCGAGATGGCAACCGTCCGCTGTCCGCTCTCCGACGCCCAATGGGTGAGCGTGCCGCCAACCCACCCGATGGACCCGAGATCCTTTGATCTTTGTCTCTCCATTTCCGGTCCGCTCGTCGACTGGCAACGCATCGGAGATACGCTGAGACTGCGAGCACAACCCGGAGCGGCCGGCCAAGTGGCAGCCTACCGTTGGCTACCGCATCCAGCCCACTGCCCCAGCTTGATCTGAGAGTGGGGCCACCAAACACTTGACCGCCGCACCCTACGGGATGCGGCGGTCTTCTTTTTATCTACTGCGATTTGATGATGTCCTGAACCTTGTAGGCGGGAGCGCCGGAGGGAGTGGTCACGGAGACGTTGAAGGTCGAGAGCGCCAGGTTGATGATCCCGTACGCGCCGAAGATGATCACGAAGCCGACGACGCCCCACAGGATCGCCCGGCGGCCCTCCTCGCGCGCCTTGTCGTCGGCCGCCTGATTGAAGACGAACTCGAAGATACCCCAGGCGAACACGACGAGCGCGATCGCCGAGAGGAGCAGGATGGCCGGATTGACGATCTCGCTGACGAAGTTGTCGAAGATAGTATTAAGGCCGCTCATGCTCGAGCCTCTCTCCTAGAGGCCGCCCGTGACGTTGAAGTTCGCCTTCGGCGTGCCGTTCGCGGGGCCGCTGTTATTGCCGAAGGTAATCGTCCCGACGAGGATATTGACGAGGCCCCAGACCGAGACCATGACGAAGAAGCCGATCAGGCCCCAGAGCATCAGGTTCTTGCCCTTCTCCTTCGCCTCGCCCTCTGACGCGCCGAGGATGAACGCCTCGAACGCGCCCCAAAGGAAGACGATGAACGCCACCGCGAAGAGGACCGGCACGACGAGGTTGTTGATGACGTTGATGATCAGGGAGCCGACGTCCGAGAGGTTGTTGACGGTGGCTGCGAACGAGACCATCGGGAGCGCGAGCGCCGCGAGAGTGGCCGGAACGATGCGGGAAAGATGCTTCATACGTGACATGATCGATTAATAGGCACAGTATAACGGCTCCTGCACGCCCCTGAAGCAGGGCTGTGGATAGGCGCTACTGGCACGGGACGTCCGTCTGCGTCTGGATGCAGGGCGGCCGGGGTTGCACCGAGGAGGCGCCTCCGAGGCCGAAGAAGCCCTGAAAGATGTTCACGAGGCCCCAGACCGAGAGCATGGCCACGAATCCGATCACACCCCAGAGGATGAGCCTGTGCCCTTCTTCGCGCTTCTCGCCGCCCGAAAGAATGTACGCCTGCGCGACTCCGTAGAGGAAGACGAGCAGTGCGATGGTGAAGAGAACCGGGATGACATAGCCATTGATGATCGAGACGATGCCATAGGGCCCGATCGTATAGTTCGCGATGTAGGTCGTGTTGAAACCCATGATCAGGGGCCATACGGGCCCTTGGGCAATGGTATGTCCGGACCCGGAGCTGCGACCCCGAAGGTGTTCGTGACCACGTTCACAATTCCCCAAATGGAGAGCATGACGGCGAAACCGATGATGCCCCAGAGAATCAGTTTGTGGCCTTCTTCGTGCTTCTCGCCGCCAGCGAAGATATAGGTGCGCGCAATCCCCCAGAGGAAGACGATGAAGGAGATCGCGAAGAGGACGGGAACAAGGACACCATTAATGATATGAATGATGCTGCCGCCAAGCCCCGCGATATAACCAGTATTCGGGTCCGGAACGATGAGGATCGGCATGTGGGATGGTTAGGAATCAGGATAGCAGACCGCTCTAGGCGGGAGCGATCTGGAGAGTGGATAACAAGATGTTCACGATCCCCCAGAGCGAGACCAGGACGACGATTGCGATGACGCCCCAGAGGACGAGCTGCCGCCCGTGCTCCCGCGCGCCTTCATCGCCCTCGATAATGAAGTACTTCGCCGCGCCCCAGACGAAGGCGAGGACGATGAGCGCGAAGATCGCCGGGACGATGTAGGCGTTCAGGATCCCGACCAGGCTCGTGACGAGAGTTTTGAAATCCATATTAGCCGCAGGAGATCGTATTGCCCGGGAAGAGCGCTTGCACCGTCGAGCAGACGCCCTGGCTGATGACCTGCGCGCCGAGAAGGATGACCGCGCCGACGATGGTCCAGAGGAGGGCCTTCTTAGCATCTTCCAGACTCTTCGGGTTGCCTCGCGCAGTGACGAACAAGAAGCCGACATAGACGAGCATGAAGACAATCACCACCGCGCCAACCTTGATGATGAACGCGAGGATACCGTTCACGAGCGTCCAGAGGGTCGTGCCTTGGCCGAGGGGGTTATAGAGGCTTCCGCTCGGGGAACCCACCGACGGGCCGGTATTAATATTAGTAGTCCCCGTCGAAGGCCCGGTATTGACCTGTGCAACAACCAGAAACGGGACGGAGAGTACCGTAAGCAATGGCAGAAAGTACCGCTTTTTCATACGGATGAAATCAATTGAGCGCCGCTCCAAGCGACTGCTCGGCGGTCGAGAGGGCCTGCTCGATCGATGCGCTGCCGGATACCACGGCGTTAATCATAGCCGAGAAGACCTGATCGGTCGCGGCCGGGCTTGGGGAGAGCCAGCCGCGGGCGTAGAGCGCGGAGGCGGCGGCGGTCGCGGCGGTAGCGTCGCCCGCGGGCGGGGCCCCGAGCGCGGCGAGGGTCGCGGGCGCCAGCCCGGTCGCCCCGGCGAGCGCAGCCTGCTCCGGCGCGCCGGCAAGGAGCGCGGCGGCCTTGTACGCGCCCGCGGCGTTCTTCGCCCCGCGCGGGATCATCGCGGCGTAGACGCGGCCGTACGTCGTCTTGGTCGAGGCGGTCGCGGGCTCGGGGGTCGGCGCGACGGCGAAGTCGAGGTTCGGGTTCGCCGCCGTGAGGAATCGCGCTTCGGAGGCGAAGCCGAGATAGAGCGCGAGGTCGCCGTTCTGGAAGGCTTGCTCCGAGTCGGGGAGCGAGGCGTTCCAGGTGTAGGAGAGCTTGTTCGGGTCGGCGAACTGGGTGTAGAAGCGCACGACCGCGGGGCCGGGCGGCCCGCCCGCGGAGGCGGCGCTCGCGAGCCCAAGGTCGGCCGAGACGCGGCCGGTCGCGTCCTCGCCCGTGATCGGTACGGCCGTCTGGAGGAAGAGGGTCGAGAGGATGCCGCGCGCATCGTGGACGTTGTCGTAGGTCCCGAGCGCGATCAAGCCCCGCGTGACCTGCTTGGTCGGCGTGTAGGCCGCTACCTGGGGCACGAGGCCGGTCAGCGCCTCCCAGGTCGCGGGCGGGGCGGCGACGCCCGTCGAGGAGAGGATCGCGCGATTGTAGAAGAGCACTAAGGGGTCGATCGCGAGCGGGAGGCCCCAGTAGCCTTTGCCCCCCGGCGCGGCAAAGACCTGCCCGCCTTCGGCGAAGGTGTCGGTGAAGGCGCGCGCGGAGATGTTCGCGAGCGCGATCGGGGTGAGGAATGGCTCGAGCGAGAGGAGCTCCTCCTCGGAGGTGATGACGAGGTCAGGCCCCTGCCCCGTCGCGATCGCGGCGGCGAGGTCGGTCGCGAGCGAGGCTGCGGGCTTCTCGACGTAGGTGACGCCCTTGAGGGAGTTATCGGCCTTGACCGCCTGGGTGAGCGCGACGTCGACCTCCGCCGCCGGGAGCGTGCCCCAGACGACGACCGTCCCGACCGACGCGGCTGCCCCGCCGGTGTTAGTGTAGTTGGCGAAGACGAAGAGCCCGATAACGGCGCAGAGGATCAGCACGCCGAAGAAGATGCCTTGGAAGAGCGAGATGCCTTTCATAGTTCAATGGTCATGGCGCGGTAAAGATAAGGCCCCAGTGGTGCGGCCCGGCGCGGAAGGCCTCCTCCTTGTGGAAGCCGGCGTCGAGGAAGAGCTTCTCGGCCACGTGCTCGGTGACGACCGCCTCGGGCGCGGGACCCATCCCGCCATAGGAGCCGGCCCAGTCGACGACGAGGAGCCTGCCGCTCTCCTTGAGAATGCGGCAGATCTCCTTAATGAGCGCCTGCCGGTCTTCAATCTGGAAGAGGCAATTGGCGAGCATCGCCGCGTCGAGCGCGTGGTCGCGGACCTTGGTGCCGCCCGCGCGCTCGATATCGCCCCAGACATACTCGACGACGCCCTCGCCGTGGCGGGGCATATTGAGCTTGGCGTGCTGCAGCACCCCCTCCTGGATGTCGACCGCGTAGACGCGGCCGTCGCGCCCCACAAGGGCGGCGGCCGAGCGCGCGTAGTGGCCGGTGCCAGCGCCGAGATCGGCGACCTTCATCCCCGGGCGGAGCTTCAAGCGCGCGACGTTCTCGCGCGGCTCGCTGAAATGAGCGCTCATTACGTTAAAAATATCATGCCGGAGGACTCGCGAACGCCTTTCCCCACCCCCTCCCCGCCTCCCTATTGCATTCCGGAAACTGGGGTACAATGGGGCGAACCCTAATAAAGTAACTAATCGTCATGCCTAGAACAGCGAACCCAGCCCTCTTGAAGCCCTTGGAGCTCGACGAGACCCTCGAAGCGGTCGTCGGCTCGGGCCCCATGCCCCGCGGCGAGGTCGTG
>JAGWWI010000031.1 GCA_018970465.1 Patescibacteria group bacterium | reverse complement strand
GTCGAGCGCCTGTGCGATGGCCCGATGCGAATACCCTTTCCCTAACAAAATCCCTATTTCAAGACGTTCTGCACGGCTCAAATCTCCTTTCTGCTTCATGGTGACACTCTAGCGAGTGTCCTAACTCATTCCGGAATGCACGGCTGAGACATGCGAGTCAACGAATGGAGAATGCAGGATGTCCTTTCATAAATACGAAGCGGCCCTGGTGCAGTTCCGCATCCCCGGGACGGCCGCGCCCCCGGATGGAGTAATCGATCTCGGGATGGAAAGCTATGAGGCGAGTGCAGACCGGCGCGAGACGCACAGCCGGGAAGAGCCGCTCACCACGCTTCTCTCGCGCGATGGCGCATCGCTCGTTGGAGTCCCCACACGCCTGGCCAATGCTGGCCTAGTGCTAGAGCGAGCATACGCCGAGCGGCGCCATACCGGAAGCACTGAGCACAGGGCGTCAAAGATCTATACGCTCATCACGTTCATCTTCCGGAAGGGTGGTACCCCTCCTGAGGACGACGCTCTGCTCGGGTCTCTCGAGCTCCTCGCGCGCGAGCGTCAGAACTACGTCAAAGTGAGCGAGGGCTTCAATCGGGAGAGAGTTGCGACGGTACACATCATGGGCAAAACGCCCGCCAGCAACGCCGTCGAGCTCAAGGATATCGAGGATGCTGAGGCGGAGGCCTACGGGATTCTCGTGACCCGCGCGGTCCGTAAGGAGGACCGCGGTGCAGAGAGCGAGAAGAAGCGAGCTCGCAACGCCGTCCGGCACGCGGAGCCATTGCCAGAGGCGGAGACCAGCGTGCTGGTACCCAACGCACCGCATGAGCCGTCAAGCCCCGTACTCGATATCCCGCCTACGCTCGACGAGCCGCGGCAGAGGGCCGGACAGGTCACTGTTGCTCAACAGGCTACCGAGCCGAAGGAGGACTGGCGAAAACACATGACCAAAGGCTGGTCAGAGCCGCCGAATTCGTTCGCAAAGCTCGCGGCGTTCGGTCAGCGCGACTAGACGCGAACAAGAAGAGGGCGCCACCTAGGTGGCGCCCTCTACGATTGCATGCTGAACTGGCGGGATGGAGCCCGAAGCGTATCGGATCGGCTGGCAGCCATTCTTGGGGCTCGAGATCTGGCTCGACTCGCGGCCCTTGATCCCCCGGGTCGAGACGGAGTGGTGGGCGGAGCAGCTCCTCGCCCACTACGCGAAGCCGGAGCCGGTGGGAGCAATTTCGGGGGTAAGACTTGGCCTAGCGGCCCGGAGCGCGCCCGGAATTGCTCCCGTCGGCGGAGGCCCGATGCGCTTTCTCGACCTGTGCGCCGGGTCGGGGGCGATCGGCTGCGCCGCTTTGAAGTACTTGCCCGAGGCGGAGGTCTGGTTCGCAGAGCTCGACCTGGCGCACGAGGCGACGATCCGCAAAAATATCGAGGCGAACGGCCTCGATACGAGTCGCGCGCACGTCGCTATCGGCGACCTCTTCGGCGCCCTGCCGCCCATCCTCACCTTCGACATTATCGCCGCGAACCCGCCCTACGTGCCCGCAGGGCGCAAGCTCCCGCGCGAGGTCGTCGACTGGGAGCCCGCGCTCGCCTTGCGCGCGGGCCCCGACGGCCTCGGCCTCATCCGCCGCATCGCCGCGGCGCTCCCAGAGCGCCTCGCGAAGCCGGGCGGCGTCGCCTGGGTCGAGTGCGATGCGAAGCATGCGGAAGAAGCCCGCGCCGCCTTCGGCGGCGCGGGCTTCCGGGCCGAGCTTATGCACGACCAGTACGGTCGCCCGCGGGTCGTCACGGTATCATGGCCGCATGAGTGAGCCCCTCGCCCCCTTCCACCCGCCCGCCGCGCTCGCCGCCCGCCTCGCCGTCTCTCCCGGAGCGCTCGCGGCGTGGCTCCTCCTCTTCGTTCTCGCGCTCTGGGCGATCTACACGGCGATCGCGGTCTATCACTGGATCCGCTTCTCGCACGCAGCGCGGGTCGCCTATCCGGCGATCGCGCTCCACCTCCTCGTCTCCGCGAGCCTCGTGCTCTTCATGCTGACCGGCCTATGAGCCTCTTCGCTCCCGACCTCGCCAAAGAGTTCGAGCTCGAGCCGGGCGAAGAGATCATCGTCGAGGCGCGCAAACACTGGCTCCTCTTCGCGGCGACCGTCCTCCCCTACCCGATCCTCGCGATCCTCCCGCTCCTCGTCCCCGTCTTCATCGCCGCCATCCCGCAGCTCGCCGCCTTCGCGAGCACGAGCGGCGTCGACACGAGCCTCTTCCGCCTCGCGTACGGCGTCTGGCTCCTCGTTATCTGGACGACGGCGTGGGGCGCCTTCACCCGCTACTACCTGAACGTCTGGGTCCTCACGAACCTGCGCATCGTCGAGGTCACCGAGCCGCGCTTCTTCGACCGCGAGGTCTCGAGCGTCCTCTTGAATCGCGTGCAGGACGTGACGACCGAGGTCGCGGGCGCGCTCTTCTCGATCCTCGGGATCGGCAACCTCTCGGTGCAGAGCGCCGGCGCGGTGGACGAGTTCCACATGAACGGGCTCAAGGACCCAGACAAGATCCGCGACCTCATCCTCGCCCGCGCCGCGGGCGAGTCGAAAACGGCAGGCGGAGGAGCTGGTCTATAGGCAGTCCTCCGGGGTAGAATCGGAGCATGCGCGACAAGCTCTCCACCGAGCCCTACAAGGGCGTACGCGACTTCTACCCCGAGGAGCAGGCATTCCTCAATTACTTCATGCGCGTCGCGCGGCAGGTGCTCGAGTCCGCGGGCTACGTCGAATACGGCGCCTCGATCCTCGAGCCCGCTGAGCTCTACAAGGCCAAGGGCGCCGAGAACGAAGAGATCGTGAGCGAGCAGACCTACACCTTCACCGACCGCGGCGAGCGGGAGGTCACCCTCCGGCCCGAGATGACGCCCACGGTAGCAAGGATGGTCGCGGCGAAGCGGCGCTCCCTGGGCTTCCCGCTCCGGTTCTTCTCGATCCCGAACGTCTTCCGCTACGAACGGCCGCAGAAAGGGCGCCTCCGCGAGCACTGGCAGCTGAACGTCGACCTCTTCGGCTCGCGCTCCGTTTCCGCTGATGCAGAGATTATTCGGATTGCCCACGACCTACTGATATCCTTTGGCGCGAAGGACGGGGAATTCGAGATCCAGGTCAACGATCGACGGATCATGGAAGATTTGTTGAACAAGATTGTTGGGATTGAGTCCTCAGAAACCCGGCAAGTTATTCGTCTCCTGGATCGCTTCGAGAAAGCTAAAGCGGAGACGACCGCTAAGATAGCTGAGCTTATCGGTGATCAAAAGCTTGCCCGACTGATTGAGGCTTTGAGTGGGGAAACTACCATGAATCGTCTCCATGCGGTCAGTGAACCTTTTGAGGCGTTTCAGAACATGCGAACGGAACTCGCCGCCGCCGAAATCAAAACCCGTTACAACCATGCTCTTACCCGCGGGTTCGACTATTACACAGGCATGGTATTCGAGGTCTTCGATACCTCGGGCGAGAACACACGCTCGCTATTCGGCGGCGGGCGCTACGACAACCTGACGCAGCTCTTCGACGACGAGCCCTTGCCCGGGGTGGGCTTCGGCATGGGCGACGTGACACTCTACGACTTCCTCAAGACGCACGAGCTCCTCCCCGCGTATCGGCCGCCGACCGATCTCTACATTGCCATCACGTCGCCAGAATACGCGCTCGCCGCGCAGACTTTCGCAGGCGAGCTTCGCGGCGCGGGAGTGAACACCGCAATCGACTTCGGCGAGAAGAAGAATGTCGGCGACCAGATCAAGACGGCTGCGAAGCACCAGATCCCCTACGTCATCGTTCTCGGGCCTGACGAGCTCGCCTCCGGGCAGGTCAAGCTCCGCGATCTCGCGAGCGGGCAGGAGCGCGCGCTCGCGCGCGGCGAGGTCGCCGCCGCGATCCGAGGCGCATGAGGGCGATCACGCTCGATATCGAATCCATCTCCGACTCCGCGGTGCGCGGCCGGGTCGACGTCGCGGAGCAGGAGCTGACCGTCGTCGCAATCCACGACTCGGAGACGGGCGCGTTCTCGGCGTTCACCCGCGAAGAGCTGCCGGCGCTCTGGCCCATCCTTGAAGCGGCCGACCTCCTCGTCGGCTTCAACTCCGACACCTTCGATATCCCGCTTCTGAATCGCTACTACCCGGGCGACCTCGCGCGTATCCGCTCGCTTGACCTCCTCTCCGAGGTCGCGGCGGCCTTGGGGCGGCGCATCCGGCTCCAATCGCTCGCGGAGGCGACCTTGAAGGCCGGCAAGTCAGGCGACGGCCTGAAGGCCCAAGACTGGTGGCGCGCAGGCCGCTACGAAGAGGTGAAGAAATACTGCATCGAGGACGTGCGGCTCACGCGCAAGCTCTTCGACTACGCGCTCGAACACGGCTCGCTCAAGTACAAAGACCTCCGCGAGATCCGCGAGATCAAGCTCGACACCGCGCACTGGCTCGCCGAGAGCCCCGAGAGCGCGACCTTGACCCACGCCCTGCCGCTCTAGCGGGGAGCCGGGCGCTATACTCGAGATATGCGGAGCACCAAGGTGGCGGTCGCGATCGCGCTCGCGGGCATCCTCGTCGCCTGGGCGCTCTACGCCTCCTCGGGCGCGACCTTCGCCTGGCCGTGGCAGTGGGGAGCGGCACGCGGCGACCCAGCGCTCGTGCGCCCCGTCGCCGCGACCGATCACATCTTCGGCAACCCCGCGGCGCCGGCCATGCTCATCGTCTACTGCGACTTCACCTCGCCCTACTGCCAGAGCTTCTCGACCACGATGCACGAGCTCATCGCGAACGACGGCGCCGGCGGGCAGGTAGCCTGGGTCGCGCGCGCGTTCCCGCTCTCCTTGACCGCGGGCGCCGCGCTCGCGGAGGAGCGCGCGGCCGCGTGCGCCGCCCGCGCCTCCGGCAACGACGCCTACTGGCGCTTCGCCGACCTCCTCTACGCCAACCAGCCGGCCGACCCGGCGCAATTCGGCGCGCTCGCCGAGGAGGCCGGGGTCGCGGGCAGCGGCTTCGCCCAGTGCTACGCGAACGCGAGCGGCCAAGTAGACGCGGCCATCAAGGCCGACCGGCAGAACGCGCTCGACATAGGGGCCGACGGCACGCCCTATTCCCTCCTCCTCGTGAAGGGCCGCGCGCCCGTCGTGATCGACGGCGCCTACTCCTACGACGCCTTGCGCGCTGCCGTCGACCAGGCGCTTGGGAATGGCTAGCCGACCAAGCCCATCCGATACAGGTCGAAGGAGTGCTCGCCCTCGAAGAGGTCGGAGGGATTCGGGAGCCAGAGCCGCTCGCGCGCGGCCTCGGCGGTCGCGTCGTTCACGAGCCTGCGGAAGAGCTCGAACTCGGGGCCCAAAGCGGCGTAATCGAGCGCGTAGCGCCGGAGCTGCGGCGCGCCGTCCTTATTCGCGCGCTTTTTGCATTCGTAGACGAGGAAGCGGCGCACGGGCCGGCCCGTGAGCTCGCGAGCGGTGTAGTAGTTGAACAGGGCCTGCATCACGAAGAGCGTCTTCGCGGCGCCCGCCTTCGAGAACGCATCGACGAACTTGTGGTCGACGACGTCGACCGCGCCCTTCTCGGCGCGGCTCTCGACGATGAGGTCCGAGACGGCCTTTAAGGGGAGCGCGAAGCCCGGCACCGCTGCTGTCGCGCGGACCTCGACGCCCACCACCTTGTGCCGCGGCGGCTTCGCGAGATAGAAGCCGATCGCCTGGAGGTAGTCGGCGGCCATCTGCTCCCGGCGCGCCTTCTGCGCCTTCTTGCTCGACGCTGCGCCGAAGTTGATCTCGAAGTCGGGGATAGCCGCGAGGTATTCGAGCCCGAGGCTGACCGCCACGTCTCTCGGGGCGCCGCCGTAGAAATGCTCAAGCGCTTTGTGCCCGGCGCTCCCGACGACGGCGGACGGGTTCCGCGGCTGGTCATAAATCTTCTCCACGTAGCGCTTCCGCCAGGCCAGAGGGTTCCGCAAGAACGCCATCAAGGAGGAGTGGCTCCAGTATTCGATCGGCGCCTTCGGCGCTGCCTTCTTCTTGGCCTTCATGGGGGCAGTATACGCCTCTTCCGCTTTGCTGCCCGGCGGGGTATGATTCGGCCAGTCGCACTGATCTTTGTGTGACAGCCAATAAGGAGGGGGTACGTAGAACATGGCACCGGAATCAAAGCCGGCTTTTATTGCCTTTGTTGGCGTTGATGAAGAGACCAACGCCCTCTGCAGCCGAGTAGAGCACGAGCTTCGGAACTCGGAAGTGGGAACGGTTTGCGCCCTTGGCGATCCTTTCCGGGCGTGGGACGCGAATGAGGTACTGATCGGCAATCGTCCGAAGTCAACCTACTGTGCGGCTTCACGCTTCCATTTCCGCTGGGGGATGTTCATCACCTTCCTCCGGGAGGTCGTATGTGCAGCTTTCCACGCCGGAGCACAAGTGTTCCTGGTGCGACGTTTCGGCTTCGATCTCGTGAATGGATCCGAAGTCTTCGCTCGCGAGGAAGGCCTCCTCGAGGAGCACGACTTCCTCGTACAGCGCTACATCAAGGACTGGGGACTCATCCCGCCACTGTACGTCGTTACGGAACGCATCACGCCGTGGCTCCGCGCGCAGCTCGACAAGTACTTCAAGGACGGGTCGGGCCAGCGCTATATCGAGATCCCTTATCACTGGGACCGCGAGAAGAAGGTCCGCGCCATCGTGAGCATCGTCCGCGACGAACTCGAGGGCCGTCCTCCGGAACTTCTCGCCGCCTAACGCAGGGAGGTGACACACAACGAAAGGCCGCCGGCACGCCGGCGGCCTTGTCACGTCTGGCAACGGATTTATGCCACCGCCGCAGCCGGCACGGCGGCCGAGCGGCAGACCTCGATAATCTCGTCCGTATCGACGTCATGATACACCCCGACGACCGACTCGAAGAGCCCCGTCGCGACGAGCTTCGCGACCGCGCCCCGGATCGCGTCCTGATGCTCCTCGGGCGA
>JAGWWI010000006.1 GCA_018970465.1 Patescibacteria group bacterium | reverse complement strand
GATGGCCCGATGCGAATACCCTTTCCCTAACAAAATCCCTATTTCAAGACGTTCTGCACGGCTCAAATCTCCTTTCTGCTTCATGGTGACACTCTAGCGAGTGTCCTAACTCATTCCGGAATGCACGGAGAAAGAGGATTGAGTAATGCTGCACTTGGCCGTTGTCGAAGAACCCGAGCAGTTGATGCTGCCGGCGAACTTCACCGCAGACGACGAACGCGATCGCATCGTGCTCGAAATCAGCCGGTGCATCGTCGAACACCGGTTCGGTGATAAACGCTTTCTCGAACGTGAGCACGGCGGTAGGCTCCTGCAGTACTTGGAGCCGTACTTCATGTCCGGTACCCAGCCCGATCGCCGTCGGCTCCCGACGATCAGGACGCTCGTAGCGTCCGAAATCGAGGCGGCGCGCTACTTCGTCGCCAAGAACTGGGGCACGACCGGCGAATTCTGAACTATTCGGGCGCCTGCGGAGATTCGCAGGCGCCCGGATTCGTTTGTGTGGACGAGCGTGGTATATTTCACGTGTCAGCAGGAAGGAGCTCTTTCATGCAAACGAATACGGGTAGTGCCGCTCCGCAGGAGCCAGTGCGTGTGCAGTTCGAATTGACCGACGATGCCCTCCGGCGAATCGAAGCGATACAACGACGGAGCGGAGCACAGTCCATCGCCGAGGTGGTCCGAAATGCGCTGCAATTCCACGAGTGGCAGATTGGCGTGGAGGATCAGGGGTTCAACCTCGCTCTCGTCGAGCGCATCCCGGTCGTGCGTGCCGTCGTCACCTTCAAGTTCTGAACTGATGGTCTCCTCTCGGGCGCCGCACTGCGCGGGGCCCGGATTCGTTTATAATGAGGGAGTGAACCACACGCCCCAGACCAAGCAGGCGATCCAGTTCGCAGCGAGGAAGCACAACGGACACTTTCGCGCCGAGACAGAGCCGTTGCCCTATATCACGCACCTCTTCTCGGTCGCGCTCTTGGTCGCCGAGGATGGGGCGGAGGATGATGTTGTCTCTGCGGCACTTTTGCACGACACCCTCGAGGATACCGAGACGACACGCGAAGAACTCGTCGAGCATTTCAATGAACGGGTCGCCGAGCTCGTCGAGCACGTGAGCGAGGTCAAGGAGCGCGATGGGAAGAAGCTGGATTGGAAGGAACGAAAGGCCGCTTACCTCGCGCATCTCGAGGAGGCGCCCGATGACGCGCTCCTGATCGCGATCGCGGACAAGATCGACAACATCGAAAGCAAGCTCGAAGCATTAGCGCAGGAGGGCAAGGCGCTCTTAGCGAGGTGGAAGCGCCCGCAAGAGGACTACCTCTGGTATCACGGCGAGGCCGCCCGCATCGCGTCCGCGCGCCTCCCCGAGCACCGGCTCACGAAGCGCCTAGGCGAGGCGCACGCGCGCGAGCGTGCTATCCTCGGGGCACCATGAAGACCGCCTGGGAGCTCGACAAGCTGTTTTATAAAGGACTGAAGGATCCGCAGATCGAGCGGGATCAGCGGGATGCCGACAAGCGCGTCAAAGCCTTCGCCGAGAAGTACCGCAAGAATAAGAAGCACCTGAAGGACCCGAAGGCGCTCGCCAAAGCGCTCGCGGACTACGAGTCCCTTATCGGCCGGCCCTCGGTCAAGGCCGGCTACTACACCTCCTTCCGCAAGGAGCTCGACGTCGAAGACAAGGCAGCCGAGGCCCTGGCCGCGAAGCTCGACGAGCGCGCCGTGAAGCGCGGCAACCAGATGCTCTACTTCACGCTCGAGCTCGGCAAGGTGCCGGCGGCCGTGCAGAAGAAGTTCCTCGCCGCCAAAGAGCTCGCGCCCTACCGCTACTGGCTCAAGGAGCTCTTCGAGCACGCCAAGCACGACCTCACCGAGCCGGAGGAGAAGATCCTCAACCTCTTGGGCGACGTCGCCTTCGGCCGCTGGCTCCAGGCGACCGACAACATCTTGAACAAGAAGACGGTCGCCTGGAGAGGGAAGACGCTTCCTTTGCCCGAGGCTGGCGCCCTCGTCCAAACCCTGCCGACCAAGGAGCGCCGCGCGCTCTACGGCCGCGTGCGGGAGGTCTATGAGAGCGTCGGCGAGGTCGCCGAGGCCGAGATCAATGCTGTGTACACCACCAAGAAGATCGAGGACGAGCTCCGGCACTTCGCGACGCCCTACGAGGCGATCATCAAGGGCTATCAGAATGATGTGCAGTCGATCCTCGCCTTGGTCGACGCCGTCTCCGCGAGCGTCTCTATCTCGCATCGGTTCTATAAAGTGAAAGCGAAGCTCCTCAAGGAGAAGCGCCTCACCTACGCCGACCGCGCTGCGCAGGTGGGGGAGGTCAAGACCAAAGTCCCGTTCGAGCAGGCCACCCGGATGGTGCGCGAGGTCTTCGGCGAGCTCGACCCCCGCTACGCGGACATCTTCGACCGACTCCTCGCGAACGGCCAGGTCGACGTCTACCCCAAGAAGGGCAAGACGGGCGGGGCCTTCTGCGCCTCCGGGGTGAACGTCCCGACGATGCTCCTCCTGAACCACATCGACAATTTCGAATCCTTGAAGACGCTGGCGCACGAGATGGGCCACGCGATCCACGCCGAGCGCGCCAAGAGCCAGCGCCCCCTCTACCAGGGCCACCCGATCTCGACTGCGGAGACGGCCTCGACTTTCTTCGAGACGGCGGCCTTGAATCGCATCATCGCGACGCTGCCCGAGCGTGAGCGCCTCGTCGCCCTTCACGACAAGACGCAGGACAACGTGGCGACGGTCTTCCGCCAGATCGCGTGCTTCTCCTTCGAGCGCGCGTTGCACGAGGCGATCCGCAAGGAGGGCTACCTGCCCAAGGAGCGCATTGCGGACCTCATGAACGCGCACATGCGGCACTACCTTGGCCCCGTGTTCGAGCTCGAGCGCGCGGACGGCTACTTCTTCGTCAACTGGAGCCACATCCGCCGCTTCTTCTACGTCTACTCCTACGCCTACGGGCAGCTCATCTCATCGGCCTTGCATCGGCACCTCGAGAAGGATCCCCGATTCATCGAGAAGGTGGACGGCTTCCTCGCGGCAGGGGAGAGCGCCTCGCCCTACGACATCTTCAAATCCTGTGGCCTCGACACCAACAAGCCCGCGATCTTCAAAGAAGGCCTCGCTGCGATTGAGGCGGATGTGAAAGAACTTGAACGCTTGACTCGGTAGCTCAAATCTAGTTAAAGTCATCCAGAGATTCCACCCAGGAGGTACCCGCCCATGCCCGCGCTTATCCTGGCAGCTCCCCTAGCCGTCTTTTTCGTGTTAGTGGCCGCGTCTGCTGCCTTCGACGGCTTCGTCCTGTCAATTCTCTGGCAGTGGTTTATCGTGCCGACGTTCCGCCTGCCAGAACTGCATCTTCCAGCGGCTATCGGCATAACGCTTATTGCCGGTTGCTTAACCGCAAAAGTCTGGCGGCCAGAAAGTGAGGCCTTCTACGAGACATGCGTGGTTCTCGTCGGCATCCCAATCATGGCCGTCATCATCGGTTGGGTCGTGCACTTCTTCGTGTGAGAGCCACACCGCGCCCGCTCGTGTCCTCAAGACCGAGCGGGCGTTCGCCATGTGTGGTATCTTGCCGAGCATGACCGTCAACGAAGTCCGGAGCCGCTATCTGGAATTCTTTAAGTCGCGCGGGCACGCGATCATCCCCTCTGCGCCGATCGTCCCCGAGAACGACCCGACGACCCTTTTCACCTCCTCGGGCATGCAGCCCCTCGTGCCCTACCTCCTCGGCCAGCCGCACCCGGAGGGCGCGCGCCTCGCGGACAGCCAGCTCTCGTTCCGCGCGGAGGACATCGAGGAGGTGGGCGACAATCGCCACACGACCTTCTTCGAGATGCTCGGCAATTGGAGCCTCGGCGACTACTTCAAGGCCGAGCAGCTGCCGTGGTTCTTCGAATTCCTCACGAACAAGGAGGCGGGCCTCGGCCTCGACCCGCAGAATCTCTACGTGACCGTCTTCGGCGGCGATGCGGAGAGCAAGATGGAGAAAGACGACGAATCGGTGGGGATCTGGCAAACGCTCTTCAAGGAGAAGGGGATCGAGGCGCCCTTCAAAGAGATGGGCACGGAGGCAGAGGCCGCGGAGAAGGGGATGGCAGACGAACAAGGCAAGAGTGCGCGCATTTTCTCCTACGGCGCGAAGAAGAATTGGTGGTCGAGATCAGGAGTGCCCGCCAAGATGCCCCCGGGCGAGATCGGCGGCCCCGACTCGGAGGTCTTCTACGACTTCGGTCTCCCGCACGACGGAAAGTTCGGCAGGGAGTGCCACCCCAACTGCGACTGCGGCCGCTTCATCGAGATCGGCAACTCGGTCTTTATCCAATACCTCAAGCAGCCCGACGGCTCGTTCAAGGAGCTGCCGAAGAAGAACGTCGACTTCGGCGGCGGGCTCGAACGCCTCGCCGCCGCGACGCGCGCGAATCCGGATGTCTTCTTGACCGATGTCTTCGAGGAAGCGCGCCGGGTCCTCGAGGCGCGCAGCGGCAAGCGCTATGGCGACGACGCGAGCGCCACGCGCTCCTATCGCATCATCCTCGATCACATGCGTGCCGCGTCATTCATGCTCGCGACGGGCGTCGTGCCGGGGAATAGCGAACAGCCCTACGTCCTTCGCCGCCTCATCCGCCGCTCCATCCGCGAGGCCGACAAGCTCGGGATCAAGGACGCCGTTCTCGCCGAGGTCGCCGAGGGCTATGGCGACGCCTACGCCGAGGCGTATCCGTTCGTCAAAGCGAACGCGGCCTTCATCCGCGAACAATTGGAGAAGGAGGAGGCGCAGTTCCGTAAGACCCTCGCCCAAGGCCTCCGCGAGTTCGACAAGCATGTGGGACGTCCGACGTCCCACATCGAGCCGGCAGCGGCGTTCGAGCTCTATACGACCTACGGATTCCCGCTCGAGATGACGGCGGAGATGGTAGCGGAGCGTGGTCTCACGCTCGATATGGACGCGGTAGGGAAGCTCATGGACGAACACCAGGCCAAGAGCCGCGCCGGAGCGGCCCAGAAATTCGCCGGGGGATTGGCCGATCACCAGGAGCAGACGATCAAGTATCACACCGCGCATCACCTCTTGCTCAAGGCATTGCAAAAAGTGTTGGGGCCCGAGGTGCATCAGCGCGGCTCCAATATCACGAGCGAGCGGATGCGCATGGACTTCTCCTTCGCCCGCAAGATGACGCCGGAGGAGATCGCCGAGGCGGAGCGGATCGTGAACGAAAAGATCGCCGAGGCCCTGCCCGTGACGCGCACGGTCATGCCGAAGGCGGAGGCCGAAAAGCTCGGCGCCGAGCACGAATTCGGCGCGAGTTATCCCGAGCAGGTCTCGGTCTATTCCGTGGGCCCGAAGGGTGCGAGCGAAGCTGATCCGAAGTTTAGCGAAGCATTTTCGATCGAATTCTGCGGCGGGCCCCATGTCGAGAACACCGCCGAGCTCGGCGAGGGCGGCAAGCAATTCAAGATCGCAAAAGAAGAAGCCTCATCGGCTGGGGTGCGCCGCATCCGCGCCGTTTTGCAATAGGGGACACGAGCGCGTCCGCGGTCGATGCTAAGATGCGCGCATGAGCGCGTGGCCGTTTGCATCCGCGCGCGCCGCTCGCGCGAGCGCGCGCATCCTTTTCGATATCGGCGCCGATTCGGCGGCGGGCGCGTGCGTCTTCCTTCTTCCCGGGCGGCCGCCGACCATCGCCTACGCGAAGCGCGTGCCCGTCGAGGTGCACGAGGGCGATACGCAGAGCGCGGCGCTCGGCCGGGCGCTCGCGCTCATCGCGGGCGCGCTCGAGAGCAACGGGATGACTGCGCTCGCCCGGCTTGCCCCCGGCACGCGCCTCGCGGGCGCGCTCGCCGCACTCGACGCCCCGTGGGCGAGCGCAGCCATCCGCGTCGAAGAGGAGCGCCCGGCAGGCGGACGCCCGTTCGTCTTCTCGAAGCGCCTCCTCGCGGAGATGCTCCGCCGCGCCGAGCGCGCGGCCGCGGCTGGGCTCGGCGACCGGATCGAGCAGCAGGTGGTCGGCGCGCGCCTCAATGGCTACCCGACAGCCGACCCGATGGACGGAGTCGCGCACCGCGCGTCGCTCGTCATCCTCGTCTCAAAGATTGCGGGCGACGTGGGCGAATCCGTGCGGAAGCTTGCGCGCGAGCGCTTCCAGATCCAGGCGCCGCGCATCGTCGCCGGCGCGGCGCTCCGGTATCGCGCACTCGCCGCACTCTTCCCCCACGAGCGCGATCTCCTCATCCTCGATGCGACCGGCTCCGCGGCGGCGCTCTCGCTCGTGCGGGGGAAGACGCTTGTCGCGCTCCATGAGTTCAATGTCGGCGGCGGCGAGGCGTGGGCCGGCGCGACGGAGGGCGCGCTCCGCGACCTCGCCGCGAAGTATCCCTTGCCTCGCACGATCCTCCTCGCCGCCGAGGGGGACGCGGCCGCGAAGCGCCAGACGGCGCTCGAGACGAGCGGCATCGGCGCGCTCTGGTTCGCCGAGACGCCGCCGCGCATTATCGCGGTGCCGCGCGTCGCGGCCGGAGCAGTCGCGCTCGCGCCGCAGGCGCTCCCCGACATGCGCCTCGCGCTTGCGGCCTTCGCGGCTGCGCTCCCCGAATATGAGTAGCAGCCGTATGCACACGCGCACCTTTCGCTCAGGCGGCGCTTTGCTATACTCCCCGTATGCGTACGTTTGACGACATCATCCCGCCCTCGCGCAGGGTAGGGCATGATGCTCCACCGCCCCCGCCGCCTCGGCGCATGTCTCCTCCGGGCCCGCACGGGCGCTTCCCGTATGCGATCGCAGGGATCGCGCTCGTCATCATCGCCGGGTCGGCCGCGGCCCTCGTCTACTTCTCCGGGGCGAAGATCAAGATCACACCGACGACGACCACAGTGCCTGTCCAGGATTCCTTCACCGCCGGGCCCGCGGGCGACCTCCCGTTCACGATCGTCACCGCGAAGAAGTCGGCTACCGCTCCCGTCGCCTCTTCCGGCACCAAGCAGGTCTCGACCGCCGCCTCCGGGCCGATCACCATCTACAACGCGCAGGCGAAGCCGCAGACCCTTGTCGCCAACACGCGCTTCGCGACGGCTGCGGGGCTCATCTTCCGCATCCACAAGGGCGTGACCGTCCCGGCAGGGACGAGCGCGAAGCCGGGCACGGTGGTGGCGACCGCGTACGCTGACCAGCCAGGAGAGATGTACGATATCGCGCCCGCGTCCTTCACCGTTCCCGGCCTCGCCGGCACGCCAGAAGCGGCGCTGGTCTACGCCCGTTCGACGGCCGCAATGACGGGCGGCGCCTCGGGCACGGTCCCGGTGGTCGATCCGGCAGCCGAGGCGCAGGCCGCCGCCTCGCTTGAGAGCTCGATGGGGAGCGACCTTGCCGCTTCGCTCAAGGCGCCAGCGGGCTACATCCTTCTCCCGGGCGCGGCGACGACTACGTATCAAGAGCTGCCGCTCGCGTCATCCGGCACGGCCGGACAGGCGACGGTCACGGTCGAGGCGGTCGCGGAGGGCGTCGCCTTCCCGGAAACCGCATTGGCCGGAGCGCTTGCCGCTTCCGGGACAACGACCGGCGCAGGCGCGACGCTCGGGAGCGGCACGACGCTCACCCTCGCCCCAACCTCTGCCTTCCCGGCGACCGCGAACGACCCGTTTTCGTTCGCGCTCTCCGGGACGGCGATCCTCGTCGCCAAGGTCGACCCGGCGACGATCGCGACCGCCGTCGCCGGGAAGTCGAGGAGCGAAGCCCAGATCGCCCTCGCGAACTACCCCGAGGTCAAGAGCGCGATCCTCATCCTGCGCCCCTTCTGGCGCGGGAGCTTCCCGGCCGACCCCTCGCAGATCACGGTGACGACCGAGGCGCCGGACGCCCCCTAACCCCCGTTTGACGGCGCTTCAGGGCTCTGCTACAGTGGCACGGTATCCGCATGGAGGGTAGCGAAGACAAGAAAACGGCAGTCGGCTCTGTCGAAGAGGTATTGCCTGATTCGCTATTCCGCGTCCGGATGCCTGCGCCCGAAGGCGAAGAGGGGCAGGGCGATCTCGTCCTCGCCTATCTCGCCGGGAAAATGCGCCTGCATCGGATCCGGGTCCTCGTCGGCGACCAGGTCGAGATGGTGCTCGACCCGTACGGCGGCCGGGCGCGGATTGTGCGGCGACTTACGTAATTCAACCCTTTACCCGATTCCATTTCATGCAAGTTCGCGCTTCTATCAAGGTGCAGCAGCCGGGAGATCAGATCGTCCGCCGCGGCGGGCGGCTCTACCGCATCAACAAGCGCAATCCGCGCCGCAAGGCGCGCCAGGGCTAATCTTTTTTCGTATGCGTATTGCCGGCATGACCATCTCCGACGACAAGCAGCTCGCGTATGCGCTGCCGTTGATCTTCGGCATCGGCCCCGCGCGCGCGCGGGCGATCCTCGACGCGGCAGGCGTCCAGCACACCAAGAAGGGGAGCGAGCTCTCGAACGCGGAGGAGCAGAAGATCCGCACGCTCGCGGAGGGCTACCTGATCGAGGGCGACCTCCGCCGCGAGATCGGCCAGAACATCAAGCGCTTGAAGGATATCCGCTCCATCCGCGGGGTGCGCCACGAGCGCGGGCTCCCGGTCCGCGGCCAGCGGACGTCGACCAACTCGCGCACGCGCCGCGGCAACGTCCGCAAGACGATGACGAGCGGCCGCCGTACCCTCGAGAAGACATAGAAAATTTAAATATTTAAACGTTTAAATCTTTTATGGGAAAGAAACGCATCATCAAGAAGCGCGGACGCGGCCTCGACCAAGGCCGGAAGGATCGCGCCCTCGCCAAAGCGACCAAGCGCCGCCTCGAGAAGGGCATCCTCCATATCGAGGCGACCTTCAACAACACGAAGGCGGTCGTCACCGACGAGAGCGGGAATGTCGTCATCGGTAGCTCCGCTGGCGCCCTCGGCTTCTCGGGCGCGCGCAAGTCGACGCCGTATGCGGCCTCGAAGGTCGGCGAACTCTTGGGCGAGAAGGGCATGCAGATCGGGCTCAAGGAGGCTGCGGTCGTCATCCGCGGGGTCGGCGCCGGCCGCGAGAGCGTCTTGCGCGCCTTCGCGGGGAAGGGCATCCAGATCCGCGCGATCAAGGACGCGACGCCCGTGCCGCACAACGGCCCGCGTTCGCCTAAGCCCCGCCGCGTCTAACACCCTATGAAAACCGGACCTCGCTACAAGCTCGCCAAGCGCCTCGGCGCAACCGTCTTCGAGAAGGCGCAGACGCAGAAGTTCGCCCTCTCCGCGGATCGCGCCGCCCGCAACAAGCGCCGCAGCCGCTCGCGGCAGAGCGAGTACGGCCGCCAGATGCTCGAGAAGCAGAAGGTGCGCGTCACCTACGGGCTCCCAGAGCGCCAGTTCCGCCGGTATGTCGACCAGGCGCTCGCTGCGCACGACGCGAAGCCGGTCGAGCACCTGCACCAAGAGCTCGAGCTGCGGCTCGACAACGTCGCGTGGCGCCTCGGCCTCGCCGCGACCCGCCGCGCGGCGCGCCAGATGGCCGCGCACGGGCACCTGACGGTGAACGGCCGCAAGGTGCGGATCCCGTCCTACGCGCTTGGTGTCGGCGACGTGGTCGGAGTCCGCGAGGGCTCGAAGAGGCACGGCTCGCTGATCGGCTTCGGCGAGCGCGCGGCCGAGAGCCGCACGCCCTCGTGGCTTGCGCTCGACGCCAAGAAGCTCGAGGGCTCTGTCATCGCGAAGCCGTCGACCGAGACGGCCGACCCGGCGGGCGACCTCGGCGCCGTGCTCTCGTTCTACACGCGTTAAATGTTTGAATATTTAAAAATTTCACGGTAACCGATTGAGTCATGGAATACCACATCACGCTCCCCAGTAAGCCCCGCATCGTCTCGGAAGAGGCGAACCAGGGCATGTATGAGATCGATTCGCTCTACCCGGGCTACGGCCACACGCTCGGGAATTCGCTCCGCCGCATCATCCTCTCCTCCTTGCCCGGCGCCGCAGTGACGCAGGTCAAGATCGAGGGCGTCCCGCACGAATTCGCCACCATCGAAGGCATGCGCGAGACGGTGATGGAGCTCCTCTTGAACCTGAAGCGCGTGCAGTTCGTCCTCCACGGCGACGAGCCGCAGACGATCCAGCTCTCAGCTTCCGGCACGAAGGAGGTCACGGCAGGCGACTTCAAGCTCCCCTCGCAGGTAGAGATCGCGAATCCCGACCAGCACCTCGCCTCGCTCTCGGGCAAGGCGGCGCTCTCCTTGGAGGCGACGATCGAGCGCGGCCTCGGCTACATCCCGCGCGAAGTCCTCTCGAAGGAGAAGGTCGACATCGGCACGATCGCGCTCGACGCGACCTTCACGCCGATCCGCCGCGTCAATTACGAGGTCGAGAACATGCGCGTCGGGGACCGCACGGACTTCAACCGCCTTCGCATCCTCATCGAGACGAACGGTACCGTCGCCCCGCGCGCGGCCCTGGAGCAGTCGATCGAGACGATGATCCACCAGCTCTCGGCGGTGATCGGCTTCCAGGAGCCGTCGCTCGGAGAGGCTGCGGACGGCAAGCCCGCGGCCGACGAGGCGTCTGCCGAAGGGGCCTCCGACGCGGCGAAGGTCAAGCTCTCCGAGCTCGGGCTCTCGGCGCGCGTCGCCGGAGCTCTCGAGGAGGCGGGGATCAAGTCGGTCGCCGGGCTCCTGCGCCGCTCGAAGGCCTCGCTCCTCGAGCTCGACGGCATCGGCGAGAAGGCAGTCGACGAGGTCGCCGACGCGCTCGCGGCGCGCGGCTTCGCCTTGAAGGATTGAGCAAGAGCGGTAACCTGATTCACCATGAGCCAGCGCGCCAAGCCTCGAGCATTCAATCGCCCAGCTAATCAGCGGCGGGCGCTGCTCCGCGCTCAGGCCCGCTCCCTGATCCTCCACGAGCGGATCTCGACGACGGAAGCGAAGGCCAAGGAGCTCCGCCCCTTCGTCGAGCGCCTCGTGACCTACGGTAAGTCGGGAACCGTCGCCTCCCGCCGGCTCGCCAAGAGCCGCCTCGGCGACGACGCGGCCGTGAAGAAGCTCTTCGACGCCATCGCCCCGCGCTACGTGAGCCGCGCGGGCGGCTACACGCGAATCGTCAAGCGCGCCGCGCGCGGGGCGAACGACGCGCGCAAGCTTGCCTACATCGCATTTGTCTAGTATTTTGAGCCCGTTATGACCTCCGTTAAGGCCCCGGCCCCGATGAGCTATACGATCGACGCGACCGACCGCACCCTCGGCCGGGTGGCGAGCGAGGCGGCGCACGCCTTGCTCGGCAAGCGCTCTCCCCAGGTCTCCGGCCACCGCGCGCACCCGATCACGGTCACGATCGAGAACGCGTCGAGGCTCCACCTGCCCGCGCGTCGCGTCGCCGGAAAGGTCTACACCCACTACACGGGCTACCCGGGCGGCCTCCGCTCGACCGGCATGGCCGAACTGATCGCCAAGAAGGGGATCGAGGAGGTCCTCCGCCGCACCGTCGACGGCATGATCCCGCGCAACCGGCTCCGCGCGCCGCGCATGAAGAATCTCGTCGTCAAGGCGTAATCACTCTATGGCTACCACCTTCACCCATTCCGTCGGCCGCCGCAAAACCGCGCACGCCGCCGTCCGCATGCACGAAGCTGACAAGAACTCGCTCACCGTGAACGGCAAGAGCCCCAAGGACTATTTCCATACCGAAACGCGCGCCCGCGCGGCGCTCGAAGCCTTCACCGTCGCGGAGGCGGCCAAGAACTATGCCGTCGCCGCGCACGTCGAAGGCGGCGGCCTCGCGGCCCAGGCCGACGCCGTCCGCCACGCGGTCGCCCGCGCCCTGCAGACCGCCGAGCCTGACCGCCGCGCCGCCCTCAAGTCCGCGCATCTCCTTACCCGCGACCCCCGCGCCAAGGAGCGCAAGAAGCCGGGCCTCAAGAAAGCCCGCAAGGCCCCGCAGTGGTCGAAGCGCTAAGCGCAGAGCGTCCGGCCTGATAAAGCGCCCGAACGGGCGCTTTTGCGTCCCCTGTGTGTTAGAGTCGCGGCAGATGGAATAATCCAATGGGGAGATGGGCGATGATTGCATATCTGGTCGTACTTGGCGGGATACTGGCGATTAGCACCTGGTTCGGCGCTGTCCTCGCACCAGTACGCGGAACGGCGCGCCGTGTCTTGTCGGGTAATAAATGCGCTTGGTGTCCGCAGACGCACGGACTGACGCAGGTGGCACTCCACGAGCCCACCAATCTGCTGATCGGGCCGGTCGAGATCGTCTCGTGCTGCGCAGACTGCCGCGCCCGTCTTGAGCTCCGCTGCGACTTGGTGCACAGGGCAGGGCAGCGCGCTGCGCGGATGATCTGCGTGCGGAATTCGCGGCGGCAAGAGGCAGAAGAGCCGCCGGTAATCGGCGTCTGCACAGACTGTTTGGCGGGCGACCTTTGTGGCTGGCAGGGCAGACGGGGCGTGCGACTGCTCCGCAACGTCGAGCACTACGGAGTTCTCAAGTTGCAGCTCGTCACCGCGATGCGCTTCGGCGGAGGCCTCATCATGCGGATGGGCACCGACGAGAGAATTCTCTACGGCCTCATCCTCACGTCCCGGCTGCGCGGCCTCACGCCGGAGGTATACCTCGCTGGGGTAGCCGAACGGCTTGCTGCCGCACGAGCACGAGTACAAACTGACTAACAACTTCCCGGGCCGCCTGCTGGCGGCCCGTCTTCTTTGACTATGCGCGGTGATTCGGGCATAGTTTCCGGTATGGAATGGCGCGGCGACGACATAGACGAAGAGAGCGTGGTCGAACCCGGAGAAGAGGAGGCGGGTGACGAGCGCGCGGAGGCGCGAGTGAAGAAGTTGCGCGAGGAGATCGAACGACTCCGCAAGGAGAAGCAAGAGTACATGGACGGCTGGCAGCGGGCGAAGGCCGACTACGTGAACGCCCTGCGGCGCTTCGAAGAGGAGAAGAAGGCGGAGCGCGGGCGTGGGGTGGAGAAGGCGGCCGAGACGCTCCTCCCCGCCTTCGACGCCCTTGAGCGCGCGAAGGAACACGGCGAAATCCCCGCAGGGTTCGAAGCGATCGCGAAGCAGCTCGCGAGCGCCTTCAAAGAGCTCGGGCTCGAGCCGGTCGGTGCCGTCGGCGAGCCCTTCGATCCCGCGATTCATGAGGCCTATGGCCAAGACTCGACCGACGATGCCGGTCAGGACGATACCGTCTCGGCGATTCTCGAAAAGGGCTACCGCCTCGGTGGGCGCACGATCCGACCGGCGAAGGTGCGCATCTATCGCACAGACTGAAAAGGTCAATATGCTATAATTTTGTGCATGACAAGCAGTACCACCATCGGGCGGGAAACATTCGTGCTCATGCCTCGACGCCGTACATTCCTCGGAGGCGTATCAGAATTGTTGGATTTCTCAGAGGTGCAGCGTCGCTTTGCGACAAGCGCAACAGAAAAAGAAGCGGATGCGCGCGCCCTAGCCGCGGACTGGCGCGCCGTAGGTAAAGATATTGAGCTCGCCTATGTCTGGGGAAAACAACAGATTGCCCGCTAACCAAGAACCTCCGCGGGCCCTCATGGCCCACCAGCAGACCACTACCATTCATGCAGGGCCGCTACCTGCTCCAGAAGACCTGGCTCGCTATGAGCAAGTCTTGCCTGGTCTGGCGGATCGGATCATGGCAATGGCAGAGTCACAAGCGAAACATCGACAATCCTTGGAATCCCGGGTTATCTGGTTCGACGGAACGCGTGCAACCCTCGGGCTTTTGTTTGGACTGGTTATAGCCTTGGCGGGCGTAATTGGCGGAGTTTTGCTCGTGACACGAGGCTATAGTGGGTCCGGTCTTGCGTCGATTCTCGTGCCTCTCGGAGTAATCGTAGCGGCTTTCATATATCAAAAACGCTCAGAGTCTAAGCCCCATAGCGAACAGTAACTATGAACTGCCCGAAATGCGGCAAGGAGATGGAGCGTTTTTCGCTCGACGAGAGCCATAATGCGAACCATGGCAAGCGCTACGATCGGGAACGGCTAGTTTGCCGAGCGGATGATCTGTGGGTGACGGTTGAGACGCCCAAGGCCTGAATTCAGCTTGCGCGGGTGGTGAAGACGACGACGCGTTCGTTGTAGAGGTGCCGGCCGGCGAGCCAGTCGCCCGCGCAGGTGATGAGATTGAGGTGTGCGCCGGAGGCGTCGCCTGCGAAGATCGCGCTCGTGTCGGCGTCGTAGGGATAGCGCGCGACCTTCGTCACGACGAAGCGCTCGAGGTGCCCCGCCTGCTCCTCGACGAGGACGGCGTCGCCCGGCGCGAGGTCGCCCAGGCGATAGAAGACCGCCTCTGGCACCGCGCGCCCGTCGAGGTGCCCGTCTATCACTGCGTCGCCCGGCGCGCCTGGCAGGGGGCCCTGGTCGTACCACGCGACGTCGGTGAAGTTCGACGGCACGCCCATCGCGCCGTTGCCGCTCTTCGCGAGACCCACAGACTGCACGGCCGCGTCGACGCCGATCGCCGGGATCACGAGCCGCGTCGGCGCGGAGGGCGCCGGCTGCGCTAAGCTCGACGTCCCCGAGCCGTCGGCCGCGGGCGCTTCGAATGCCGCCTGCGCATACGGATAGAGGAGGAGCGACGCGCTCATCCCGATGAAGCCCGCGGCGACGGGGGAGAGGAGCGTCGCGAGGACGGCGAACGAGCGCTTCTGCGCAAGGCGCATGGCGCTTGCCTTACGGCTGCCCGTATCCGCCGCCAGTGTTCGGCATCCCGGGCGAAGCGCCCGACGAGCCGCCCGCGAGGACGTTCACGATGCAGCTCGCCGAGGCGCTGCCGCTCGTGACCGTGATAGCCTTCGTGCCGGCGCTCGCGTAGGAGGCGCTGAAGCCGGAACCCGTCGGGTTCGTCACCAGGAGGCCGGGCGCCGACCAGGTGTAGGAGCCGGTGCCGCCTGCGGCCGAGACGAACGCCGTCTGCCCGAGCGTGACGTTCTGCACCGCGGGCGTGCAGGAGAGGCCGCCCGAGGAGGAGGACGAACCGCCAGCCGAGACGGTGAGCCCGCAGGTGGCGACCTGGCCGCCGCTCGCGACCGAGATCGTGTAGGAGCCGGTCCCAGGGTAGCTCACCGAGAACTGCGAGCCGGTCGGATTCGTCACCGAAAGATTCTGCCCGGACCACGTGTAGGAGCCGGTGCCGCCGAAGGCGGTGAAGACGGCGGTCTGATTGGGGCTCACGACCGGCGTCGGCGTCGAGCAGGAGAGCGTCGACTGCGCGAGGCCGGGGGCAGCGAAACTGGCGGCCGTTATGCCGATCGCCGTCGCGAGCGAGAGGAGCAGATAGCGTCGATTGATCATACGGATTGGGCTAGCGAGGGGTAAGTGGATCGTACCGTTCGCATCATGGATACTAGCTCATGAAGGGGGCATGAAGAACTTGCGAGCTTTTTCGGCTTTCATTATAATCCGCACAGCGTAATACTTTTATCACCATGGCAAAAATTCTTGGGATCGATTTGGGCACTACCAACTCCGCGATGGCCGTCGTCGAAGGCGGCGAGCCGCGCGTCCTCGAGAACGCGGAAGGCGCGCGCACGACCCCCTCGATCGTCGCGGTCGGGAAGAACGGCGAGCGCGTCGTCGGGACGCTCGCGAAGCGCCAGTCGGTGACGAATCCGCTGAATACGATCTACCAGATCAAGCGCTTCATCGGCCACCGCTTCGACGAGCCGGAGGTGCAGAAGGATATCAAGGTCGTGCCGTTCGAGGTGCGGAAGGCCGAGAATGGCGGCATCGAGGTGAAGATGGGCGACAAGTTTTATCGGCCGGAGGAAATTTCCGCGATGATCCTCGGGAAGCTCAAGGCCGACGCCGAGGCCAAGCTCGGCGAGAAGATCACCGAGGCGGTCATCACCGTCCCCGCCTACTTCAACGACGACCAGCGCTCGGCGACGAAGGCTGCGGGCGAGATCGCCGGGCTCGACGTGAAGCGCATCATCAACGAGCCCACCGCGGCAGCCCTCGCCTACGGCGCGAACAAGAAGAAGGACGAGAAGATCGCCGTCTTCGACTTCGGCGGCGGGACCTTCGACGTCTCGATCCTCGAGGTGGGCGACGACGTGATCGAGGTGAAGTCGACCGACGGCGACGCGCACCTGGGCGGCAAGGATATCGACCAGAAGGTGATCGGCTGGCTCGCGGACGAATTCAAGAAGGAGAGCGGCGTCGACGTCCTTACCGACCCCTTGGCGCGCCAGCGGCTCGACGAGGCGGCCGAGAAGGCGAAGATCGAGCTCTCCTCGGCGATGGAGACCGAGGTCAACATCCCGTTCCTCACCTCGACCGACGCGGGGCCGCAGCACCTCCTGATCCGCATGACGCGCGCCAAGCTCGAGGAGCTCGCGGGCGAGTACGTCGAGCGCGCCCTCGCGATCACCAAGCGCGCGATGGAGGCCTCGCCGTTTGCGGTCGGCGACGTGAACGAAGTGATCCTCGTCGGCGGCCAGACGCGCATGCCGATGATCCAGGCTGCTGTCGAAAAGTTCTTCGGCAAGAAGCCGAACATGAGCGTCAACCCGGACGAGGTAGTCGCGATCGGCGCGGCGATCCAGGCGGGCATCCTCCAGGGCGACGTGAAGGACATCCTCCTCGTCGACGTGATCCCGCTCTCGCTCGCGATCGAGACGATGGGCGGGGTGGCGACCAAGCTCGTGGAGCGCAACACGGCGATCCCCACGAGCCGCTCGCAGACCTTCTCGACCGCCTCCGACAACCAGCCCTCGGTCGAGATCGTCATCACGCAGGGCGAGCGCGCGATGAGCGCGGACAATAAATTGCTCGGCAAGTTCATGTTGGACGGGATCCCGCCCGCGCCACGCGGCATGCCGCAGGTGGAGGTGACCTTCGACGTCGACGCCTCCGGCATCCTCACCGTGAAGGCGAAGGAGAAGACCACCGGCAAGGAGCAGTCGATCCGCATCGAGGGCTCGACCGGCCTCTCGAAGGACGACATCGAACGGATGAAGGCGGATGCCGAGGCGCACGCGGCCGACGACCAGAAGCGCCAGGAGCTCGTCGAAGCGAAGAACATCGCCGACCAGGCCGTCTACGCCGCCGAGAAGGCCGTCAAAGAGAACGGAGAAAAAGCAGGAGCGGAAGTGGTAGCTGATGTTCAGCGCGAGATCGATGCGGTGAAGACGGCTCGCAACGGCGAAGACGCCGCCGCGATCAAGGCCGCGACCGAGCAGCTCTCCGCCGCGCTCATGAAGATCGGCGAGGCGATGATGAAGTCGCAGCAGACCAGCACCGGCGAAGGCGGCCAGCCGCCGCCCGAGGCCGGCGCGACCGACGCCGAGTTCAAAGAGAAGCCGGAGTAGCGCTCGCAAAAGCGCACGAGTATAATCAGACCTAATGGCGAAGGATTATTACTCGACGCTCGGCGTCGATAAGAAAGCGAGCACGGACGACATCAAGAAAGCCTTCCGCAAGCTGGCGCAAAAGTATCACCCCGACAAGGGCGGCGACGAGGCGAAGTTCAAGGAGGTCACCGAAGCCTACGCGGTCCTCGGCGACGACAAGAAGCGCCGCGAATACGATGCATACGGTCAAGCATTCCCGGGCGGCGGCCCTTCGGCGGGGGCCTCAGGGTTCGGCGGGTTCGACTTCTCCGGCTTTCAGCAGGCGGGAAGCGGCTTCGGCGGCGCCGACTTCGACATCGGCGATATCTTCGGCGACCTCTTCGGGGGCCGGGGCGGCGCGCGGGGGCGAGAGCCGCGCGGGCGCGACATCTCCATCGATCTCGAGATCCCCTTCAAGGACGCGGTGTTCGGCACCAAGCGCACCGTGCTCCTCGCGCGCGTCTCGACGTGCGAGCTCTGCGGCGGCAACGGCGCCGCACCCGGCACCGAGCTCGAGACCTGCAAGACCTGCAACGGCTCGGGCCGCGTCCACGAGACGCGCCGTTCGATCCTCGGCGAATTCACGAGCGTGCGCGTCTGCGGCACCTGCGAAGGCTCGGGCAAGGTGCCGAAGGAGAAGTGCCTCGAGTGCAAGGGCCACGGCGTCCGTCGGCGCGAGGTCGAGATTGGCATCACGGTCCCGGCCGGCATCGAAGACGGCGAGATGATCCGCTTGCCCGGCCAAGGCGAGGCGGTGAAGGCCGGCCAGGCGGGCGACCTCTACGTCAAGGTCCACGTCGCGCCGCACAAGGTATTCCACCGCGAAGGCGCGAACCTCGTGATGACCTTGCCCGTGAAGCTGACCGACGCCCTGCTCGGCGCGAGCGTCTCGATCGAGACTCTGGAAGGGAAGACCCTGGAGGTCAAAGTCCCCGCGATGAAGCGGGCGGAGGAGCTCTTGCGGGTGCGCGGCCGCGGCGTCCCCGTCGACAGCTCGGGCTCGACGCGTGGCGACCTCATTATCCGCCTCGAAGCCGCCCTCCCGCACAAACTCTCCCACAAGGCGAAGCAGGCCGTCGAGCAACTGAGGGAGGAAGGGCTCTAGCTTTATCACCACGGCGGCGCTCCCAGAGTCGCGCCGGATGCGGCATACTGTGGGAATGTCGGGCATAGACGTCGCGAGCTTGGGGCAGGTGTCGACGCTTGCGACGCATTCGGCGATCACCGTATGGGCAGCCGTGTCGGGATTCCTCGTCCTCATCATCCCCGCCCTCCTCCTCGTTCTCTTCTCGCGCTACGTGGGGAAGGGGCAATACGTCGCGCTTCTCCTCGCGTTCTACGCGGCGTACGCTCTCTACGCGGCCTTCCCGTACGTCGCGCTCCTGCCAACCGCGCCCGCGATTACCGCGCTCGCGACGAGGCTCGGGATCTACGCAGCGCTCGTCTTCCTCTTCTACATCATCCTGCGGCGGGTGGTGGTATCCGACTTCCTCTACATCGGACTCGTCGGCCTCCTCGTTCTATCGCTCCTCGGCTCGGCGTTCCTCCTTGCTCTCGCGTATCACGTCTTCCCGGTCTCCTCGGTCTATCACTTCAACGCTGCGCTCGACCCGTTCTTCTCGCCGAAGCAGTACTTCTTCTGGTGGTTCGCCGGGCCCGCAGTGGGCCTCTTCTTCTTCGCGAAATAGCCGCTCGTGCTAGGGTTAAGCAATGCCTGAAGACAAGCCGACATTTACCTGGCGGCAGAAGTACCAAGCGCTCGCGCGCCAGCTCGCGCCCTACCGCCGGCCGCTTCTCCTCTTGGCTGCGACGGAGATCGTGATAGCGGGCGGCAACGCGGTCATCCCGCTCGTGACGGGCCGCTTCTTCGACGCGCTCATCACGCCCCGCGAGCTCTCGTTCCTCGGGCTCGGCTCGGTGCCGGTCTGGGCGTGGCTCCTCTCGCTCTGGGCCGCTATCCAGCTCATCACCAACGCGATCAACGTCGTCGCCGATCGCCGCACCCGATTCCTCACGACCGAGATCCAGGGCAGCATGGAGGCGCAGGGCTACTCCTTCGCGCTCACCCTGCCCATCTCCTTCCACAAGAAGCAGCGCGCCGGCGAGGTGATGGACACGATCGGCCGCGCGAGCTGGATGCTCGACAGCATGGTCAACACGGCGCTCTCGATCACGCCGCAGCTCCTCACGCTCGTGATCGGCATCGGCATCGCCTTCTCGATCCGCGCCTCGCTTGCTTGGATGCTCCTCGGCGGCATTGCCGTCTACAGCGTCGTGCTCATCCGCACGCTGCCCTTTACCGCGAAGCGGCAGGAGGAGGCGTTCCGCGTCTGGCGGAACGCGCACGGCGACGCCGCCGACGCCTACGCGAACGTCACCACGGTGAAGCAGGCCGGCGCCGAGCGCTTCGAGGCTGCGCGGATACGGAAAGGCTTCTCCGAAGGCGCCATCCCGCTCTGGCACCAGCTTGAGCGCCTCTGGAGCCAGGTCAACACGTGGCAGCGCATCGTGGTGACGCTCACGCAGGGCGCGATATTCCTCTTCTCCGTCTTCCTTATCACTAAGAGAGAGATCACGATCGGCGACCTGATCGCGTTCAACGCGTACGCGGGGATGATCATCGGCCCGTTCGTCTCGATCGGCACCCAGTGGCAGACGGTTCAGAACGGCCTGACGACGCTCGCGGCGCTCGACGAGATCTTCAAGCTCCCGCCGGAGCTGTACGACCCCTCGGGAGCCGAGCCGCTCGGCGCGCTCGCGGGAGCCGTCACATTCACCGACGTGCACTTCCGCTACGAGCCGGACCAGCCCGAGGTGCTCGCAGGGCTCTCGTTCGACGCGAAGCCCGGCCAGATCATCGCGCTCGTCGGGCAGACCGGAGCAGGAAAGTCGACCACTGCGGAACTCATCTCCGGCTACTACTTCGCCGACAGCGGCTCGGTCGAGATCGACGGACACGACATCCGCCGCGTGAGTCTCGTCGAGCTGCGCTCACAAATCGCCGTCGTCCCGCAGGAGGTCGTGCTCTTCAATGCTTCGATTGCCGACAATATCCGCTACGGGCGTCCGGACGCGAGCGAGGAGGCGGTGCGGCAGGCGGCCACGCGGGCACATGCGGCCGACTTCATCGAACGCTTCCCGAAGAAGTACGAGCAGGAGGTCGGCGAGCGCGGCGTGAAGCTCTCGGTGGGGCAGAAGCAGCGCGTGGCGATCGCCCGCGCGATCCTGCGCGACCCCAAGATCCTCATCCTCGACGAGCCGACCTCCGCACTCGACGCGGAGACGGAGCAGTACATCACGCAGTCGCTCGACGAGCTCATGCAGGGCCGGACGACCTTCATCATCGCACACCGACTCTCGACCGTGCGCAAGGCCGACCTCATCCTCGTCCTCAAGGACGGCGCGATCGCCGAGCGCGGCACGCACGACGAACTCGTTGCGATCCCGAACGGCGTCTACCGCCACCTCTACGAGCTCCATGTCGGGCTGCATGAATGATGCTAGAATCGGCCCATGACCCTTGCTGAAGAGTTAGCGGCCCGCGGGCTTATCGAGCAGAGCTCGGCGCCTGCCGAGAAGATCCTTGGGGGAGAGCGGACGGTCTATTGGGGCATCGACCCCTCGGCCGACTCGGCTCACGCCGGGAATCTCGTCTCCGTCCTTCTCATGAAGCGGCTTGGCAGGGCCGGGCACAAGCTCGTCTTCTTAGTGGGCGGCGGCACCGGCATGATCGGCGACCCGAAGGAGGCGGGGGAGCGCCCCCTCCTCGACGTGGAGACCATCGAGAAGAATGTCCGCACCCTCGAGAAACAGCTCCGCACGATCCTCGGGAGCGAGCAGAAGTTCGAGATGGTCAACAACGCGGACTGGCTCCTCAAGGAGAAGCTCGTCGACTTCCTCCGCGACATCGGCAAGCACTTCACGGTGAACGAGCTCGTGAAGCGCGACGTGATCCGCCGCCGCCTCGAGACGCCGGACGAGTCCATCAGCTACACCGAGTTCGCCTACAGCCTCCTCCAGGGCTACGACTATTACGTCCTCCACCAGGAGCGCGGCGTCGACCTCCAGATCGGCGGCTCCGACCAGTGGACGAACATCCTCTCGGGCGTCGAGCTCATCCGGCGCAAGGCGGGGCAGGAAACCTTCGCGCTCACGGTGCCCATCGTCACTGACGCAGTCGGCAAGAAGTTCGGCAAGAGCGAGGGGAATGCCGTCTGGCTCGACCCGAAGAAGACGTCGCCCTTCGCGTTCTACCAATTCTGGCTCCGGCTCCCGGACGACGGCCTCGAGAAATATTTGAAGATGTATACCTTCCTCTCCCTCGGCGAAATCGAGGCCCTCATGCTCCGCCACCGGGCGGCTCCGCAGGAGCGCGAGGCGCAGGAGGTCTTGGCGAGCCAGGTCACCGAGCTCGTTCACGGGCCTGCAGCCGCGGCGCAAGCCGCGGCGGCGACCGACGCCCTCTACGGCGACACGCCGTTCGAAGAGCTCTCGGCCGAGGCGCGCGCAGTCGCCCTCGCCGAGGCGCCCTCGCTCATGCTCGGTAAAAGCGAGCTTGAGGCCGGCTACTCGCTCGCCGAAGCCCTCGTTGCGGGCGGCCTCGCCTCCTCGAAGTCGGACGCCCGCCGCTTGATCGAGGGGAAGGGCATCACCCTCTCGGGCCTCCCCATCACCGACCCAGACCAGAAGCTCTACCCCGGCGACCTCTCGGGCGGCCATGCCCTCATCCGCAAGGGCAAGAGAGACGTATTGATTTTGAAACTCAAATAGGAGACTCTCCGTGGATAGTTCAGATTGACTTCTCTGAGGTAAGCGCAGCATAATTGCTGTATGCCATTTGTGGCAGCATTGTCAGATAAAGATCAGCTGAGGGCGATCCATCTCTATAAAACTGGGAAGAGCGCTCGACAAGTGGCCGAAGCATTCGAGGTGAAGAAAGATGCGGTCTACTACGCCTTACGCAAGCATGATATAGCGCGACGTTCGGCATCTGAGAACAGCCGGATCCGCTTTGACGCGAAGCCTCTGTCTTATCGCATTAAAAATCGGCAAACGCCAAAGGAGGAACGATTGAAGCTAGCGGCGGTTATGCTCTACTGGGCAGAGGGGTACAAGGCTGGGACGCATACTGTCGACTTCGCCAATTCCGACCCTGAGATTGCGCTTATATTCCGAAGATTTCTTTCTGAGATTTGTCGAGTCGACGAAACGCGTGTTAGGGGCCATATCTACTGCTATGAAGGACAGGATCCGGCTATGCTGACGACCTATTGGAGCAAGTTGCTGCAAATACCAAAAGAGCAGTTTATAAAGCCGTACATAAAGAAGGCGGCAGCGCCCGGCCCTCGGGGGCCGCGCATGACTAACGGCTTGGTGCATATATGCTATAGTGATAAGAAGTTGCTGGCGCAGATACTCGCCTGGATAGGGGAGTACCGCCAGGACTTGACGAACAAGCGCGTCGGTGGCGGAGTGGTCAATCGCAACAGACTGTAAATCTGTCGGGCATCGCCCTACGTTGGTTCGAATCCAACCCGGCGCACCAATCAACCTGTGCAATTTGTGAACAGCGCCAAGAGCGCAAGCTCTTGCATTAGCCTACAATCGCAGTATCATCCACTTGGCCCAATCGGGGGCCGATTGTTGTTTTCAGAAGGGGGAAACATGGCTCGAAAGATCACGACTTGGGGTCACACGCAGCTCACGGCTCTGCTGCGCGACCTCGGCCAACAAGGAAAAAGCGTTCTCAGTCAGGAGGGCGTCGCGAACTCTGGCACCGGAAGCGCCGCGGTGGAAGCGCAGATTCAGGAAATCTGCAGGATCCTGCGTGATCCCGCTGGCGTCGAACTCGTCGGACTGGCCCGGCAGTTCAAGCGTGTCGCCATCGGCCAAGTGGTCACGCTCACCATCGACAACGGGACTAGGGCGAGCCAGAAGGTCTTCATGATCGATGGCTACGCAGAACCCACGCCAGGCCCTTGGCCCCAAGTGGTAAGCTACTTTGCTCTCTCCATCCAGCCGCTCCTCGGCCGCAAAGTCGGCGAGACTCGTCGGGTGCAGATGGGGGGCAAGACCTGTAAGGTCACCATCGAAAAAGTCGAACCGCTTGACGAGGCGGCAAGGTACCGCCCAGAACGGCTCGCTGCCTGAGCCTTCCTCGGCACGCCGCCAACTGAACCGCGCCGCCGGCCCGAAAGGAGTCCGGCGGCGAGTCATTTTTATGCTAGAGTAGCGCCATGGCAAAACCCGTCCTCCTGACCGGCATCAAGCCGACCGGCGACCTCCACATCGGCAACTATTTCGGCGCATTGAAGCCCGCCATCGACCTCTTCATGACGGGGAAGTACAACGCCTACCTCTTCCTCGCCGACTACCACACGCTCAACTTCATCCAAGACGCTGAGGAGATGCGCCGCCTCTCGCGCGAGTGCATCCTCGCATACCTCGCCGCCGGCCTCGACCCTGCGCGGGCGGTCGTCTTCAAGCAGTCGGAGGTGACCGCGCACACCGAACTCTGCTGGATCTTCGACACCATCACCACGATGCCGTACCTCGAGCGCGCGCACGCCTACAAAGACGCTGAGGCGAAGGGGAGGGAGGTGTCGGTCGGCACCTTCAACTACCCAATGCTCATGGCCGCCGACATCCTCCTCTACGACGCGAACGTCGTCCCCGTCGGCGCCGACCAGAAGCAGCACGTCGAGTATGCCCGCGACACGGCAGAGAAGTTCAACCGCGTGTTCAAAGAGGAGGTCTTCACGCTCCCCGAGCCGATCATCCAGGAGGAGGTCGCGGTCGTCCCCGGCACCGACGGCCGCAAGATGAGCAAGAGCTATGGCAACACGATCCCGCTCTTCGCCTCCCGCGACGAGATCGCGAAGGCTGTGATGAGCATCACCACCGACTCGAAGGGCGACAAGCCCGAGCACGTCTTCGCGATCCACCGGCTCGTCCGGCCCGAGGGCGAGCTTATGGCCCTCTACGAGGAGAAGCGCGGCAAATACAAAGAGCTCAAAGAGGCACTCATTGAGGACCTCGACGCCTACTTCGCCCCCATCCGCGCGAAGTATGACGAACTCAAAGGCGACGACACCCTCATCGCCGACGTCCTCGCGAAGGGCGGGGAGCGGGCCCGCGCCGTCGCGAATGCGAAGATGGAACGGGTCCGCGCCGCGATCGGCGTCGCTTAACCACAACTTTCTTATCTATGGAACGCACGCTCATAGGAAAACTCGGGGAGAAGGTCGGGCAGGAGGTCAGCATCTCCGGCTGGGTCGATGTCCGCCGCGACCAGGGCAAGATGGTCTTCTTCGACCTGCGCGACCGCTCGGGCACGGTGCAAGGCGTCGTGCTGCCGAATTCGCCCGCGATGGAGGCCGCGAAAGAATTGCGGAATGAGTATGTCGTCCGTGTCGGAGGCCTCGTCAATAAGCGCCCCGAGAAGAACGTACAAGTCGGGAAGGCGAACGGCGATATCGAGCTCGAGATCAAGGCGATCGAGGTGCTCGCTCCCGCCGAGCCCTTGCCGTTCGACCTCTCGGCCGAAGGCTTCAACCTCGACCTCGCGACCGAGCTCGACCATCGCGCCTTGACCCTGCGACACCCGCGGCTCCGCGCGATCTTCAAGGTCCAGAGCGTCATCATCGACTCGTTCCGCGAATTTATGAAGTCGCAGGACTTCTTCGAGTTCCAGGCCCCCGCGATCACGCCCGCGACCGCCGAGGGCGGTGCGGAGGTTTTCAAGGTGGACTACTTCGGCAAGAGCGCCTACCTCACGCAGTCGCCGCAGCTCTACAAGCAGATCGTGATGACCGCCTTCGAGCGCGTCTTCTCGGTCAACAAGGTCTTCCGCGCCGAGCCTTCGGCCACCACGCGTCACCTCACGGAGATCGTCTCCCTCGACGCCGAGATGGGCTTCATCGATTCGTGGCGTGATGTGCGTGACATGTCCGAGGCGACCGTCCGGCACATCCTCGACGAGGTGGGCCGACGCTGCGCCTCCGAGCTCGCGTTCCTTGGCGCGACGCTGCCAGTCATGATCGAAAAGACGCCGACACTTTCCCTGACAGAAGCGCAGGAGAAGATCTTCGCGAAGACCGGTCGGGACATACGCGGCGAGAAGGACCTCAATCCGGAGGACGAGCGCGAACTCTGCCAGATCATCAAAGAGGAGACCGGCTCGGACTTCGTCTATGTCTACGGCTACCCGACGCGCCAGAAGCCGTTCTACGTCTACCCGAACCCGGAGCAGCCTGAATTCAACGAGGGCATGGACCTCCTCTGCCGGGGCGTCGAGTGGCTCTCCGGCGGCCGCCGCGTGAACGACTACCAGCAGCTACTCGAGCACGTCGAGAAGTGGCAGATGGACCCGAAGAAGATCGAGATGTTCCTCGAGGCATTCCGTTACGGCGTGCCGCCTGAAGGCGGATTCGCCTTCGGCGCAGAGCGCATGACGATGCAGATACTGGGATTGAAGAACATCCGCCAGGCGAGCATGTTCCCGCGCGACATGCACCGCATCGACTCCCTGCTCTCCGGCGCCCCTGCAGAGACCGAACTCTAAACTATGAAGATCGCCTTTACCGACAAGCCGATCGAGAACGCTCCGGCCGGATACGTGCGCGTCCGCGTGACCGAGGGGGCGACCGTGCGCGCGGTGCGCGAAGACGGCGTCGAGTGGATTGAAATTGGTGCGGGGCCGTGGGCGGACGTGACGCTCAGGAAGTTCCGCCTCATCTGCCGCGAGATCGTGCGGCAGGCCAAGGCGCAGAAGGCGACGCGAATCGCCTTACAGTTAAACAAGTCGCCGTTCCCGCACCTCAATTCGCTCTCGTTGCCGGAGCTCGCGCGCGAAGTCGCCGAGAACTTCGTGATGGCCGACTACGACTTCGACTCGTTTAAGTCTCCCGCCCCCGACCGACCCGAGCCGCTCGAAGAAATCCTCATCTGCGGCAAGACGCCTGCGGAGATGAAGAAGGGCTTCGCCGTGGGGCAAATAGTGGGCGAGGGCGTGAACGCCTGCCGCGAACTCGCGAACACCCCGGGCGGCGCGATGACGCCGCGCTCTCTCGCCGCGGCGGCGAAGAAGGCTGCGAAGGGCCTTCCGATCAAGGTGACCGTTTGGGGGCGCAAAGAGATCGAGAAGGCAGGCATGGGCGCGGTTGCCGGCGTCGCGAAGGGCTCGGCGGAGGAACCAGCCTTCATCGTGATGGAATATGCCGGCGCGAAAGGGAAGCCGATCGTACTCATCGGCAAAGGCGTCACCTTCGACAGCGGCGGCCTCAATATCAAGACCGGCGACCATATGTACGAGATGCACATGGATATGTCGGGCGGCGCGGCCGCGATCGCCGCGATCGTCACCGCGGCGAAGCTCGGCGTGAAGAAGCGCGTGGTGGCGCTCGTCCCTGCGGTCGAGAACATGTCGGCCTCCGAGGCGATGCGCCCGGGCGACATCCTGCGGACGCTCTCGGGGAAGACGATCGAGGTCGCGAACACCGACGCCGAGGGCCGCCTCATCCTCGCCGACGCGCTCTGCTACGCGAAGCGCTTCAACCCGGCCGTCGTCCTCGACGCCGCGACCCTGACCGGCTCCTCGATCTCCGCGCTCGGCCTGCGCGCCGTCGCATATTTTGCAAACGATGAACGGCTCGCCGACCGGCTGAACGAACTCGGCGAAGCCTCGGGCGACTACCTCTGGCGGATGCCTTTGTGGGAGGAGTACGAGGAGAATATCAAGGCGACCTTCGCCGACTATACGAACGCGCCGGTGGGCGCGGCGAAGTTTGGCGATGTCGTGAACGCCGCCACGCTCCTCTGGCAGTTCGCGAAGGATCTCGGCTGCCCCTGGGCGCACCTCGACATCGCGCCACGCATGACGGCGATCGAGAGCGACAAGCTCGCGAAGGGAGCCGCCGGCTCGCCGGTGCGGCTCTTCGTCCGCTTCATCGAGCAATGGCAAACCAAAGATGGGTGAACTAGCGTACGAGATCAAGACCGACGCCTACCAGGGGCCCCTCTCCCTCGTCCTCGACCTGATCGCTGCGAGGAAGCTTCTCGTCAACGACCTCGCGCTCGCCTCGATCACGGACGACTTCGTACAGCATGTGAAGAGTCAAGAGGCCTTCCCGATCGAGGACGTGACCGAATTCATCGCGATCGCCGCGACCTTGATTCTCGTGAAGAGCAAGTCGCTCCTCCCTGACCTCTCCCTGACCGAGGAGGAGAGCGCCGACGTCGCAGACCTGAAGCGCCGGCTCGAGGCATACGCGAAAGTGCGCGAAGCCTCCGCGGAGCTCGCGCGGCTCTACGGCCGCGCGCCGATGTATCCGGCAGGAGAGCGCGCGCCCGAGGTCTTCTTCGCGCCAAGTAAAGACCTGTCATCAGAGGCGCTCGCGGAGACGCTGTCGCGTCTCCTCGCCGCGCGCGAGGCGGTCGAGAAGCTCCCGGAGCACAAAGTGAAGCCGTTGGTGACGATCGAGGAAATGATGGACCGCCTCGCGGCGCGGGTGCAGCAGGCGATGAACCTGTCGTTTAAAGAATTCGCCGGGGGCGCGAAGGAGAAAGTCGAGGTGATCGTCTCCTTCCTCGCGCTCCTCGAGCTCGTCAAGCAGGGCGCCGTCGCCGCCGAGCAGTGGGAGCAGTACGGCGACATCCGCATCAGCCACACCGCCCCCGAGGCCGTCCCGCGCTACGGGTAGCGCGACGTCCCCAAGCCCGAGGGTTGTGGGGCCGGGCGGCGGAGGTAGAATAGGGGGAATGTTGACCCCACCGGGAGCGGCACTCGCCATCTTGTTCGCGGCAGGGGAGCCGCTCGCGAAGAAGCAGCTCGCGGGCCTCTTGGAGATCAAGGAGCGCGAGCTCGAACCGGTGCTCGCGGCCTTGCGCAAATCGGTCGAGATCGCCGGCCTCGCGCTCATCGAGACGGGCGAGGAGGTTGAGCTCCGCACCTCGCCCGAGGCCGCGCCCTTGGTCAAGAAGCTCTGGGAGAGCGAGCGCTCACGCGACCTCGGCAAGGCGGGGCTCGAGACCCTCGCGACGATCGCCTACCAAGCCGGCGAAGCGGGCGTGACGCGGAGCGAGATCGACTGGGTGCGCGGCGTCAATTCCTCCGCGTCGGTGCGCACGCTTCTCCTGCGCGGATTGATCGAGGGGAGGGAGGACCCGGCTGACCGCCGGCGCATGCGCTACGCGCTCACGACCGAGGCGCTCGCGCACCTCGGCATCTCGAAGCGCTCAAGCCTGCCGCGCTACGAGGAGCTCGCGCGCGGAGCAGGGGAGGCGATTGCGGCCGGAGAGGCGGACGTCTCTCGCGAAACACCATGACTACCGTCTCGACTGAAGAGCTCGCCGCGATCGCGCACCGGCACCGCGGCTTCCGCGAGGCGGGTGCCGCACTGCTCCTCTCCTCTGCAGTCCTCGCGATCTTCTTCTTCATCCCGCTCGCGCCCGAGAAGGCGAAGCCTGCGCCCGCCGCGCTCGCGTCGACTACGCCGGCCGTATTCGTCGCCCCGCCGATCGAAGCCAAGGCGGCTATCGTCTACGACCTTACCGACGGCAAAACCCTCTACGCCAAGAACGCCGGCGCGCAGCTCCCCTTAGCCTCGCTCACGAAGCTACTTACCGTCTATGCGGCCGTCTCGGAGCTCCCGCTCGCAGCGACTGTGACCGTGTCTGCCTCCGACACCGCGGTCGATATGCCGCACGCTTTCGCGCCCGGCGCTACGTACGAGCTCCAGAACATCGCGCGACTCACGCTGACCGCGTCCTTGAACGACGGCGCCGCCGCGATCGCCGACACCGTCGCCGCGGCCGAGTCCCGCTCGACGAGCGAGGCCTTGGCCGGCGCGGCGGCCGCGCTCGACCTCTCGCAGACGTATGCGCTGAATGGCAACGGTCTCGATCTCTCGACGACGCAGTCGGGCGGCTACGGATCGGCGTTCGACATCGCCCGGCTTGCGGGCGCTTTGGTTGCAAAGGCTCCCTCGATCGCGCTTGCGACTACGCGCCAGACCGCCTCGGCGAGCGCCGAGAATGGTGCGAGCATCACCGTCAAGAATACGGACCCGATGACGCCGAACTTCCCCGGCCTCCTCCTCTCGAAGACGGGCTTCACCGACCTTGCGGGCGGCAATCTCGCGCTCGTCTTCGACGCGGGGATCGAGCACCCGGTCGCGGTCGTGGTGCTCGGCTCGTCGAAGGACGCGCGCTTCACGGACGGCGCCGCGCTCGTCGCAGCGGCCGAGACGTACTTCGCCCACGCGACGCCATGATCGGCGCGGCCGCGAGAGTGCTGATCCCCTCCGCGACCGCGTTCGCGCTCGGCATCGCGATCGCGCCCATCCTGGCGGGCATCCTGTATCGGCACAAGGCGTGGAAGAAGCGTGGGGGCAAAGAGGGCATCGGCGGCGGCGGCACGCCCATCTTCAACGAACTCCACAAGGAGCGCGAGGTGTCGACCCCGCGGATGGGCGGCATCCTCATCTGGTGCTCGGTCCTCGCGACCGCGGCGCTCTTCTGGCTCCTCGCGCGGACGCACGCCGGCACCTGGGCTGCGCTCGACTTCGTCAACCGCCGCGAGACGTGGCTCCCCCTCTTCGCGCTCGCGGCGGGCGCGGTCGCGGGCCTCATCGACGACCTCCTCGAGATCCGGGAAGGGAAGGGCGGCCTCCCGCTCGCGCGCCGGCTCGCGATCGTCGGGACGATCGGCGCGATCGCCGGCTGGTGGTTCTATGCGAAGCTCGGCGTCGTCGCGATCGGCGTGCCGTTCGGGGCGCCCCTCTACCTCGGCGTATTCGTCGTGCCGTTCTTCGCGCTCGTCACCCTCGCGATCTACGCGGGCGGGACGATCGATGGCATAGACGGACTCGCGGGCGGCGTCTTCAGCGTCATCTTCATGACCTACGCGGGCATCGCGCTCGGCGAGGGCCAGGTCTCGCTCGCGGCCTTCGCCGCCTCGGTCGCGGGCGCGACCTTGGCGTTCCTCTGGTTCAATATCCCGCCCGCGCGCTTTTACATGTCCGAGACGGGCTCGATGGCGCTCACGCTCGCGCTCGCGATGATCGCGTTCGCGTCCGACACCTTGGCCGGCGGGGTCGGCGTCTTCGTCCTCCCCCTCATCGCGCTCCCCCTGGCGGCGACGGTCGTCACGACCCTGCTGCAGGTATTCTGGAAGAAGGCGTTCCATAAGAAGCTCTTCCTCGTCGCGCCTATCCACCACCACTTCGAGGCTCTCGGCTGGCCTGCCGCGAAGGTGACGATGCGCTACTGGGTCATCACGATCATCGCCGGGGTCTTGGGGCTCGCGATCGCGCTCACCGCGCGGCTGCCATGAAGCGCCTCGCGGCCGACAAGACCTTCTTCGCGCTCGTCGCGACCGCGTCCCTCTCCGGCCTCGCGATCTTCTCCTCCGCGACCCTCGGGCTCCTCGCGCGGGAGAACCCGGGCATCTCCCACGACATCCTCCTCCAGGCGGGCCTCGGGCTCGGCGGCGGCTTCGTCGCGCTCGCGATCGCGGCGCTCGTGCCGCTCCCGATGATCAAGAAGTACGCCCCGTATCTCTACGCCGCGACGCTCCTCCTCACTGCGCTCGTGTTCATCCCTGGCGTGGGGCTCCGCGCGAATGGCGCGACGCGCTGGATCAATATCGGCTTCACCACCATGCAGCCGGGCGAATTCCTGAAGATCGGCTTCGTTCTCGCGTGGGCGGCGTGGCTCGCGCCGAAGGCGCGGCAGCTCGCAGACTTCAAGAAGGGGCTCGTGCCGTTCCTCGCGTACCTTGCGCCCGCGGTGGGGCTCCTCCTCCTTGAGCCGAACACCTCGACAACGATGCTCGTCGTCGCGACCGGCGCGGTGATGTACTTCGCCGCGGGCGCGCCGTGGCGCGACTTCGGCATCCTGATCGCCTGCGTCGTCCTCGGCCTCGGCGCCGTCGTCGCCCTCCGGCCCTACGTCTTGCAGCGCTTCGAGACCTTCATCCACCCCTCCGCGAACTCATTGGGGAGCGGCTATCAGATCCAGCAGTCCCTGATCGCGGTCGGCTCCGGCGGGATCACGGGCCGCGGCTTCGGCGAGAGCGTCGCGAAGTTCAATTACCTTCCGGAGCCGGACGGCGACTCGATCTTCGCCGTCTTCGCCGAAGAGACCGGGTTCATCGGCGCAGTGCTCCTGCTCGCGCTCTTCGTCGGGATCGCCGCGCGGGGGATCGTGATCGCGGGGAACGCGCGCGAGCTCTACGGCGGGCTGGTCGCGCTCGGCATCTCCTTTCTCATCATCTTCCAGGCGTTCATCAACATCTCGGCGATGCTCGGCATCATCCCCTTGACCGGCCTCCCGCTCCCGTTCGTCTCCCACGGCGGCACCGCGCTCCTCGCGCTCCTTCTCTCCTGCGGCCTGGTCTTGAACGTCGCCCGCGAGGGGCGGCGTGGCTAAGGTTGGGGTAGAATAGAGAGACATGACGATAGCCTTCACGGGCGGAGGGACGGGCGGGCACTTCTACCCGCTTATCGCGATCGCGGAGGCGATCAATGACCGCGTGCGCGAGATGCAGCTCGTAGCGCCCGCACTCTACTACCTCGCCCCCGAGCCCTACGACGCGCAGGCCCTCTTCGAGAACCGCCTGGTCTTCGTCCGCATCCCGGCGGGGAAGGTGCGGCGCTACTTCTCGCTCCAGAATGTTTCCGATATCTTCGTAACGCTCTGGGGCACGCTCTGCGCCTTCGTCGAGCTGGTGCGCATCTACCCTGACGTCCTCGTCTCGAAAGGCGGCTACGCTTCCGTGCCCTCCTTGCTCGCCGCGCGCATCCTCCGGATCCCGGTCGTCATCCACGAATCGGACGCGAAGCCGGGGCGGGGGAGCCTCTTCGCCGCCAAGCAGGCGGTCAAGATCGCGATCTCCTTCGACAGCGCGGCCGCCTACTTCCCGAAGGAGGCGCAGGATAAGATCGCGCGCACCGGGATCCCGATCCGCAAGGCGCTCCTCACGACCGAGCCGGGCGCGCGCGAGGAGCTCGGACTCGACGCGTCGGTTCCGACCGTCTTCATCATCGGGGGCTCCTCAGGCGCGCTGCGGATCAACGAGACGGTTCTTTCCGCGCTCCCCGACCTCGTCGCCTGCGCCAACGTGATCCACCAGACGGGGCCCGCGAACATCCTCGAGGTCGAGAAGGTCGCGCGCGTCATCCTCACCGACAACCCGCACAAGGATCGCTACCGCGCCTTCGGCTTCCTCGACGAGCGCGCGATGCGCCAAGCAGCCGGAGCAGCCGACCTGATCGTTTCAAGAGCGGGCGCGACGGCGATCGCCGAGATCGCCGCCTGGGGCAAGCCGTCGATCATCATCCCGATCCCCGAGTCAATCTCACACGACCAGCGCACGAACGCCTACGCCTACGCCCGGACCGGCGCCGCGATCGTGGTAGAAGAAGGGAACCTCTCGCCGCACCTCCTCGTCGCCGAGGTGAAGCGCGTCCTCGAGGACCCCGCCGCCGCCGACGCGATGCGCGCCTCGGCCAAAGGCTTCACCGACCCCGACGCCGCGAAGATCCTCGCCGACGCCGTGCTCTCGATCGCGCTTCAACATGAGCACTAACGTCACTGTCCGCATCCCGCCCTCGCCGACCGGCCGCCTCCATATCGGCACGGCACGCACGGCGCTCTTCAACTATCTCTTCGCGCGGCACGCGGACGGGCGCATCGTCTTCCGGAGCGAGGACACCGATCGCACGCGGAGCAAGCGGGAGCACGAAGATGAGATCGTCGAAGGCCTCCACTGGCTCGGGCTCGACTGGGACGACTTCTCGCGCCAAAGCGAACACGCGGCGCGTCACACCGAACTCCTCGACGGCCTCATCAGGGCAGAGAAGGCGTTCGTCTCGAAGGAACCGGCCAAAGACGACCCGTCGCGCGAGGTCGAGGTCGTCCGCCTCAAGAACCCGGGCCGCGCGATCACCTTCACAGACGAGATCCGCGGCGAGATCACCTTCGACACGACGGAGCTCGGCGACTTCGTCATCGCGCGCTCCCGGGACGACGCGCTCTACCACTTCGCCGTCGTCGCCGACGACTGGGACGCGGGCGTAACCCACGTGATCCGCGGCGAAGACCACATTTCGAACACGCCGCGGCAGATCCTCATCCAAGAGGCTCTGGGCGCGCCCCGGCCCGTCTACGCGCACATCCCGCTTATCCTCGACGCCAAGCGCGCTAAGCTCTCGAAGCGCAGCGGCGCGACCAGCGTGATGGACTACCGCGCCGAAGGATTCCTGCCTGAAGCGCTGGTGAACTACTTCGCGCTTCTCGGCTGGAACCCTGGCTCCGATCGGGAGGACTTCTCGCTCGCGGAACTAGTCGAGGCCTTCTCCCTCGCGGGCGTGCAGAAGTCCGGCGCGGCATTCGACCGGGAGAAGCTCTTGTCGGTCAATCAGCGTTGGATGCGCAAGCTCTCGGACGAAGCCTATGTGAGTCACCTAAACGACCTCGATCCGGAACTTGATCTCTCGAATATCGGCAAGATCGTCCCCTTGCTTAAGGAGCGCGCGCGCACCTTCGGCGAGGCGCGCGAGATGCTTGGCGGCGAGCTCGCGTTCCTCTTCGCGCCGCCCTCAGTCTCGAAGGAGGCGCTCCTCGCGAAGACCCCCGCGGGGCGCGGGGCCGAGGTGCAGAGGGCCCTTGAGCGCGCTCTCGAGGCGCTAGCGGGCCTCGGGAGCGAGATCGCTGCCAACTCCGCCAAAGACGCGCTCATGCCGATCGCCGAAGAGCTTGAAGCGGTAGGGAAGGGGAGCAGGGGAGCATTCCTCTGGTCCTTGCGCTACGCGCTCTCGGGAAGCGAGCGCTCGCCCGACCCCTTCACGATCATCTACATACTCGGCGCGGACGAAGCGCTCTCGCGCCTCCGCCACGCGCTCGCGCTCCTCGGCGCTAGCTGAGCACCACCTTCGCCGCGCTGAAGATCTCCGAGAGCTGATAATACTGCGTGAACGGGACGTCTTTGGCGCTCGGCTGATACGGATCGCGCATCACGTAGTGCCCATTCGCGCCCGACACGAAGACGATGTAATGCGTCCCGCCGTAGGCGTGAATGCCGACGATGAGTGGATTGCCGGTCGCGAGCGCAGCGTCCATCTTCTTGATCGACGGGCCGACCGCGACGCGCGAGACGATCGCGCCCCCGATCGGCACATTGCTCACGAGGAGATTGGCGGGGAAGTAGGAGGCGAAGTCGGCGGGGTTGCTGTCGATCGTAAGAGGCGTCACGCCCGCGTAGCCGTAGTGCGTCATGACCATCGCGAGCGCGGTCACCAAGCAGCCGTCGCTCTTCATCGTGTAGGAGGTGCCGTCGAGCGCCCTATTGCCCCACTGGGAGTCGCGCTGGTTGTAGTAGCAGCCCCAGGCGTCGCAGGACGTCTGGTTCTCGAGGATGCCTTTGCTCGTCGCGTTCGCGGCGAAGGTGGAGAAGGAGGCGAGCTCCGCCTTCGCCGCCGCAAGGAGCTTCTCGTACTGCGACTGCTGCGCCGATGTCTCGGCGAGGAGCTGCTGCTTCTGCTTGGCGGTCGCCGTGAGCGAGGTCTGCTGCGAGGTGAGCTGCTCCTTTTGCGAAGTGAGCGTCTGCTGCTCGGCCTGGGCGGCGCCCTGCGAGGCGGCAAGGACCTGCTTCTGCCCCCGCAGCGTCGCGATGTGCGTTCGGAGGGAGCCCTGGAGCGTGATATCAGCGTCAATATCGCTCCACATCGCGCCAAGGCTGTCCGAAGAGAGGATCGCCGCGACAAGCGGCTCGTTGTCGCTCTCCGCGAGGCTCCGGAGGTCTTCGGCGAGGCCTGCCTGGCCCGTATCGATGGAGTCGGCGGTGCTCGATATGCTCGCGCCGAGCTGCGCGATCTTCGTGTGCGTCTGGCTGATCTGCCGCTGCGTCAGATTGATCTGCGCCTCTAGCTTGCTCTTCTCAAGGTTGAGGCTCGCGAGAGCGCTCTGCAGGGTCGCCTTGTTCGCGCCCGCCTTCTGGATTTCGGCTTCATACTGCGCGATCTCGGCATTCAGCTGCGCGATTTCGGCGTCCTGGGCAGAGAGCTGGCTCGCAAGCGAGCTTGAGGCGCTCTCCGCGAGCGCCCGCGGGGGAGGGGAGAGGGAGGCAGCGGCGAGGGCAGCGGCGAAAGCGCACGATCCCGCGCACAGCATAAGGAGCCTCCCGCGCATATCGCTCTAGTATATACGGAGAAGACGCTCGAGCCGGCGTCCCGGTTACCGCGCGCTTGGCGAGGCCCTCCGCGCTAGCTATACTCGAGACTGTATGATGACGCGTTCCGTCTTCTTCGCTGCGGTGCTTGCGCTTACTGCCGGCGCAGCGGGCGCGTATCTCTTCGCGTACCCGGCGCTCGTCAAGGCCGATGCGGCGAGCGATATCCAGTCCCAGATCGATGCGCACAATAGCCAGATCGCGCAGCTCGAGGCTGATATCGCCGCGTATCAGAAGCAGCTCGACGCCCTCGCGGCCGAGAAGAAGACCTTGAACTCCGCCCTCGCCGGCTTCACCGTCACCGCAAAGCAGCTCGCGACCCAGATCAGGGCGACGCAGAACAAGATCGCCGCCGCCGAGCTCCAGATCGAATCCTTGAACGGCTCGATAACGGAGAAGCAGTCCGAGATCGCCGCCGAGCAGGACGCGATCGCGAAGATGCTCCGCGCAATCAACGAGAACGAATCCGTTCCGCTCGTGGCGGCGCTCATCTCCTCGGAGTCGCTGTCGGCCGCCTGGCAGACGGCCGACCAAGCGGTCGAGCTCAATCGCGCGCTCAGCAAGAACATCGACGCGCTTCGCGGAGCGCAAGTCGCGCTCGCGGCAGATCGCGACCAGGTCGCGAGCCAGAAGAACCAGCTCGCCGCACTCTCCTCCGACCTCGCCACGCAGAAGCAGGGCGTCGACGCGAACGCCGCTTCGGAGAAGCAGCTCATCAACCAGACCTCGAATAAAGAAGCGAGCTATCAGCAGCTGATCGCCGCGAAGAAGGCCGCGGAGACTCAGTTCGAGAGCGAACTGAACCAGCTCCAGAGCCAGCTGAACCTGATCGTGAACCCGGGCTCTCTGCCTGCGGTCGGCACCGGCGTCCTCTCCTGGCCCTTCTCGGTCGCGTTCATGACGAGCTGCGCCGCGCGCGCAGGGACCTTCGGCAATAAGTTCTGCATCACGCAGTACTTCGGCAATACGCCATTCTCGACCAAGAACCCGCAGATCTACAACGGCCACGGCCACAATGCGATCGATATCGCAGCCCCTATCGGGACGCCCGTCCACGCGGCTCTTGCCGGGACCGTCCTTGGCGTCGGCAACACCGACCTCTCGCATAACTCGAAGGGCCAGCAGTGCTACTCCTTCGGCAAGTGGGTGATGATCAAGCACGGCAATGGCTTGAACACGATGTATGCGCACCTCTCGCAGATCGAGGTCGCGCAAGGCCAGGCGGTGGAGACCGGGCAGGTGATCGGCCTCTCGGGCATGACAGGCTACGCCACAGGCCCGCATCTCCACTTCGGCGTCTATGCCACCGATGGCACCGAGATCATGGATCTCGGGGCGCACCTCGGCACCACCGACGGCCCCTGCTCGAAGGCTGTGATGCCGGTCGCGACCCTCGCCGCCTACCTCAACCCGCTCTCCTACCTCTAGCCTCTAGCGGTGTCGGCCCGAAGCGGCGGCGGGCAGGGGAGTCGCGCGGTAACTTTTCCAGAGCAAGAGGCAGGCCCAGGTGCGGTAGGGCGACCATTTTTCGGCGATAGCGAGGAGGGAAGTACGGTCGCCCTTGTCGAGGCCGTAGATGCGCTCCGCAGCGCGCACGAGCGCCAGGTCGCCGGGAGAGAAGATGTCCGGATGCCCCGCGGCGAAGATGAGGAACATCTCTGCCGACCACGGCCCCAAGCCCCATATCGCGACGAGCTTTGCGGTCGCCTCAAGGACGGAATCTCGTCTAAGCGAGATAAGATCGATCCTGTCCGCCTTGACTTCTTCGGCGATAGCTTTGAGCGTCTTGACCTTCGCTGCCGAGAGGCCGGCTGCGCGAAGCGTCGCGTCCCGCGCCTCTAGGATCGACTCTGGCGTCAACGCACCACCGCACGCCTCCCTAACGCGCTTGAAGATGCTGTCAGCGGCTGCGACGCCAAGCTGCTGCGAGACGACGATCGAGACGAGCGCCGAGAACAGGTCCTTACGCGTCCGCTTACCCGCGAGTGCGGGCGCTAGAGCCCCGTGGTGCGGCTTCGTAGCCGCGAAGAAGCGCGGATCGTGCCGCTTGAAGTGGCGCAGGGCCTCGTCCCGGGCAGTCATGGACGCATGGTACCATTAGGCCCATCCATGATCCGGACCCTTTTCTGGCTCTGCGTCCTCTTTCTCGCATTGTCGTTCTTCGGCATCTCGATCCGCTCGATCGTCGAGAGCCCAGCCGGCCAGGCAAACCTCGCGTATCTTACTTATCTAGCAATCTCGGCCTGGCACTTGCTTCAAGCGTACGCTGTGTGGGTGAGCCGGCAGATCGAGACCGTGCGGGCATAGGGCCTCTCCATTCTTATCCCCATCTGTTTCGTTTTACATATATTGTGCGAAGTTCTTCTCCAGGCTATTCTTAGCCCATGCGCACGACGGAACCACTGAAGGATCAGATCCTCCCCTTCCTCGATTACTGCGAGATCGAGAAGGGTTTGTCGAACAACACGCAGAAGAATTACAAGCAATATTTGGCGCTCTTCGTGAAGTGGCTTGAGGTCTCTGGGCAGGGGACTCTCCTGCCCCACGAGCTCACCCCCAAGCATATCTGGGACTACCGCCTCTACCTCGCCCGCTCCTACAAGACGCCGCGCGGGAGCTATCTCTCGCGCAAATCGCAGAACTACTACTTGATCGCGCTCCGCGCCCTCCTCAACTATCTGGCCGATAGGGATATCGACACGCTTCCCTCCCCCAAGGTCAAATTGGCGAAGCAGAGGTCGGACGAGACGATCTCGTTCCTCGATGCGCACGACGTGGAGCGGATGCTCGCGGTGCCCGACACGGCGACGCAGCACGGGCTCCGCGACCGCGCGATCATGGAGCTCTTCTTCTCTTCTGGCATGCGCATCTCGGAGCTCGTCGCGCTCGACGCCGACCGGCTTTCTATGCTCGACGACAAGCGGACGGACCGCACGTACGAGCTCTCGATCGTCGGCAAAGGCAAATACGTGCGCACGATCTTCATCTCGCCGCGCGCGGCCGAGTGGGTGCGCAAGTACCTCGCCTCGCGCAAAGACGTCTTCAAGCCGCTCTTCGTGAATCACAAGATCCAGGACGATGACGGATCGCGGCTCACGCCGCGCTCGATCCAGGCGATGATCTCGCGCGCCGCGCGCCTCGCCGGGCTATCGAAGAAGGTCACGCCGCACACCCTCCGCCACTCCTACGCGACCGACCTCCTCTCGCACGGCGCCGACCTGCGCTCCGTCCAAGAACTCTTGGGCCACAAGAACGTCGCCACCACCCAGATCTACACGCACGTTACCAACAAGCGCCTGCGCGACATCCACGAGCGCTTCCACGGCGGCAAAGAGATGGAGAACTGACCGCACTCCCCTGCCCCGCGGCGCGAAACCGAATAGAGTTCAACACCTTGGAATCGCTTTCAGCATTTCAGCGGGCGTTCTGCAGCCGATGCCCATGTGCGGCCGCTCCGTGTTGTACCAGTCAACGAAGAGCGGGATGTCCTTCGCGTCGTGCATCGAGAACCCCTCTTTC
>JAGWWI010000030.1 GCA_018970465.1 Patescibacteria group bacterium | reverse complement strand
GATGCGAATACCCTTTCCCTAACAAAATCCCTATTTCAAGACGTTCTGCACGGCTCAAATCTCCTTTCTGCTTCATGGTGACACTCTAGCGAGTGTCCTAACTCATTCCGGAATGCACGCGCGCTCGCGAGCTGCAAGCGCGAGGAGTAGAGGGCGATGTGTTGCGCTGGCTCCCAACAGTGTTGGGTTGGTTGAGCAGTCAACACGAAGCATGGTCACGCACAACGTCTAAGAAGCGTGCGGCCCGTGTGGCTCTCCGGCCCCGGGAGTATGGTTTGCGCAATCATACTCCCGGCGGCTGTCCCTACAGAGAGACCCCGAGAGATTCCTGCCTCGGGGTCTTCTTTTTATCCCGCGCTACGCTCGGGCCGATCCGACGCGGCACTCCACCTGCCATTCATGAAGGGAGGAGTATCGTTGCTGCCGGACGCATTTCGAGGAGGAAGGTAATGCACGAAGGCTATCAGCAGCAGGCTCTCGACGCGCTCATGAACCACGGACGCCGCGGGCCCGCGCACGCGGTGGAGATCCTCGCCGCGCACGGCGCGGAGAGGGCGGATGCCGAGTCGTACTGCGCGAGCCTCTTGCCTGAAGCGTGACGATACGCCGAGAATCATTTGGGCAGTATTGATTTCACCCAACCTCCTGCGCCGTGGCGCAGGGGTCTTTCTTTGTATATCCGGCTATCCCTTCCCCACTGTCGCGTTTGGGAGTACCGTAGAAGAGGTCGGTCTTTGCCAGGACGCGAGAACCGATCTCGACCCACACAAAAGAAAGGGAGAACGAAGATGGAATGGGCCGAAGAGACTATCGTCAGACTGCGCGCGCTTTGGGACGAAGGTCTGTCGACCGCCGAGATCGGCCGCCGGCTCGGCGTATCGAAGAACGGCGTCGTCGGCAAGGCGCATCGCCTTGACCTGCCAGCACGGCCGTCGCCGATACGGCGGGAAGGCCCGCCAGGAAGCACCCCGAGGCGTTCGCAGCCTCGACGGGTCGCAGCGGGGCCAACGCTCCCGCCGCTTCTGAGCGCAAGCGCTGTGTCCACAGCGCCACCGCTCGTCCCGCCCAAGCTGCCTGCCGCAGCGCCGACGACGACCCCCGTTCACGCCCCGGCAGCGACGCAAGCACAACGACTCGCGTTGCCGCCCTCCCCGCGAGCCTATGGCCGCGCCATCACCTGCTGCTGGCCCATCGGGGAGCCGGGGACGCGAAGCTTCGACTTCTGCTCTGCGGAATCGGTGCCGGGCAAGCCGTACTGCGAACAACACGCGCAAATGGCGTACGTGAAGGTACGCGATCGGCGGGAAGACGCGGTCTGACACGGAAGTATTCCGGCAAGAAACTCCCGGGCCGCTCTGCGCTAGCAGAGCGGCCCCGTCCTTTTATTACTTCAAAACCACCTCCTCCACCGGCGGCCGGAGGGCCGCGAGGCGGTCGTAGCGGACGAGGACGCTCGCGACGCCGCCCTCTTCTTCGTGCTCGACATTGTTGAGATAGAGGAGGGGCGCCGCGAGCGCCATGAACGCGACCTTCACCGCGTAGCCGGTCGCGAGGATGTCGACCAAGTGCGCCACCGGGAGGAGCCCTGCGAAGGCGAGCGAGAAGAAGATCGCGCTGTCGAGCGCCTGCGCGACCGCGCTCGCGAGGACGGCCCGGAGCCAGAGGCGCTCGCCAGCGAAGCGCTCCTTCAAGTAGAGATACAGGCGCACGTTCACGCTCTGGCTCACGACATAGGCGAGAAGGCTCGCGAGCGCGACCCGCGCCGCGCGGGAGAAGACGAGCGCGAGCGCCGCGTCGAAGGAGCCCGTCGCGCCCGAGCCCGCGAGCGCGACCGAGAGCTCCGCCATCGCGAGGAAGCCCGCGACCGCCGTCGCCCCCCACCAGATCGCGCGGAATCCTTGCCGCGCGCCGTAGCGCTCGATGAGAAAGTAGGTCGCGAGGAAGACGCACGCATAGAACACATTGCCCGCGTTCGTCTCGTGGCCGAATACCGTGATCACCTTACCGCCCACGCTCGCGATGAGGATGAGCCCGATCGAGATGACGCCCAGGAGGCGCTCCCGGTCGAGCCGCCACACGGAGACGACAAGCCCAGCGCCAACGACCGCCTCCGCCAAGAGCAGCCAGTCGTTAAGCCCCATATGCGAGTCGGGCTAAGAGACGCATGCCCATAAGTATATATCCCCGAAGACGCGCGCCTTCATGATTCCTTACCGATGAGCTGCGCAGAAAGGCTTCGCGCTCTCGCTCGTCTGCTATAGTGAGCCGCATGCGTATCCGAATTCTCACTATCATTGCCCTCTTCTTGCTCGCGCCTGCGCTCGCGAGCGCGGCGACCGTGCGTTCGCTCTCCGCGGGGATGAGCGGCGCGGATGTGACCGCGCTCCAAGAGGTGCTGATCACGAAGGGGTACCTCTCGACTGCGGCGACGGGCTACTTCGGCCCCGCGACTACGGCAGCGGTCAAGAAGTTCCAGTGCGCAAACGGCATCGTCTGTTCGGGCGCCGCGTACGGGCTCGTCGGCCCCGCGACGCGCGCCGCCTTAGGGCTCGGCGGCTCCGGGCTCGAGGTCTCGGGCTGGATCCCCTACTGGCGGGCGGCCGTCGGCTCGGCGGACGCCGAGGGGCATATGAGCGCCTTCTCCTCGATCATGCCCTTCGGCTACGTGGTGCAGAATGATGGATCGATCAACGACGCCTTCGGCCTCTCCTCTCCCGTCTCGACCACCTCGGCAGCGCTCCTCTCCTCTGCGAAGAATGCGAATGTGAAGGTGGTCCCCACCGTCATGTGGAGCAACGGCTCGGCGATCTCCGCCATCCTCTCGAACGCATCGACCCGCCAGGCGCTCGAGGACCGCGTGGCGAATCTCGTCACCGCGAATGGCTTCGCCGGCATCGATATCGACTTCGAGAACAAGACGGCCGAGACGAAGAACTACTTCTCGACCTTCCTCAAAGGGCTTCGGATGCGCCTCGGCACGAAGCTCCTCTACTGCGCCGTCGAGCCGCGCACGCCGGTCGCGGACCGCTACGACGGCACGCCGCCCGCGGACGCGACCGAGTATGCGAACGACTACGCCGCGATAGGCCGATACTGCGACCGCGTCGAGATCATGGCCTACGACCAGCAGACGGCGGATGTCGCGCTCGACAAGGCGAAGACCGCGGCGGGCGGCCCCTACGTCCCGATCGCCGACCCCGACTGGGTGAAGGCGGTCGTCAATCTGGCGGCGCAATCGATCCCCAAGTCGAAGATCGTCATCGGCATCCCGACCTACGGCTACGAGTGGCAGGTGACGCCCTTGCAGATCTCCGGGTTCAGCTTCGACCTCCAGTGGGCCTTCAACCCGCGCTACGCGACCGCGCTTGCCGCCTCGCTCGGGATCACGCCGACGAGGAACGAGGCTGGCGAACTCTCCTTCATCTACAACCCAGCGAAGGTCCCCGCTGCAGTGGCCGCAGCCGCGGCTGTCGGCGAGACGACCGCCTCAAGCGGCACGGGCCTCACCTCGACGACGCCCTCCTATCGGGACGGCGCTTCTCTTCCTGCCGCTGACGGCACCTACAACATCGTCTGGTGGGAGGACGCGAAGGCGGTTGCCGATAAGATCGCGCTTGCGAAGACGCTCGGGGTGGCGGGCGTCGCGTTCTTCAAGCTCGACGGCAGCGAGGACCCGGGAATCTGGGCTACCCTGCCTGCGCGGTAGAGGTAGCGAGCACGGCCCATACGACCAGTCGATGGTCGTATGTGCGGCCGGTGGGGAGGAATGCGCCGTCGCAGGTGATGAGATTGAGGCGCGGCTCGTCCGCGCGGTTGAAGAGCTCGCCGAGCGGCACCGCCTGATACGGATACGTCGAGGTCGCCTCGACGACGAAATGCGTACGCGTGCTGCTCGCCGTCTCGACATAGATGTCCGCGCCGAGCGGGATCTCCGCGAGATGGCGGAAGACGCCCGCGAGGCCGAGGCCGTTATCGAGGTGCCCGTCGATGACGGCGCTCCCGCGTGCCCCTGGCTCGGGGCCGTATTCGTACCAGGCGGTATCGACGAAATTCGACGGCGCCCGCATGTCGCCCGCAGCGTTGACGCCCACCGCCTCGACCGGCGCGTCGATGCCGAGCACGGGGATCACAAGCCGTGCCGGCACCCCTCGAGGCGCGAGCGTAGCCGCCCTAGACGGCGGCGTGCTCGTCCCGACAGAGTCGGGCGCAGAGACGAGCGCACGTACCGCGGTGTGTGCGAAGACGCCCGCGCCGAGAATGATCGCAAGCCCGGCGAGGACGCCCGCTATCGGCCGGTTCATAGGCGGCCGCGGCGAGCGCTAGCGAACGCCTGCGCTCCCCGCGCGCCGCGCGAGATAGGCCGTCCCGCCTACGACCGCGAGCGCAGAGCCGACGAGGAGGAGTATGTTCCCCTCAGCCGCGCCGCCCGCGCCCGTGTTCGGCGTCCCTGGCGTCGCGCTCACTCCCGTCGTGCCGGTCGTACTCGTGCTTGTCGCGCCCGCTCCCGTCGTCTGCGCAGCGGCGGCGCTTGCGCCTGTGATGAGCATCGCCGTCAGTGCGGCCGTTGTCAGTAGTTTTTTCAGCATAGGCATTCGGCAATCAGGTTATGCTAAGTGACTCGGATTCTCCCACCCGGGCGGTGAAGGACGCGTGTACGGCGGCGCGCTACGCCGGCCGGGATGCGAGCGGCAAGACGAGCGTGAAGGTCGAACCTTTCCCGGGCGCGCTCCTGACCCCGATCGAGCCGCCCGCGGCCCGTGCGATCTCGCGCGCGACGTAGAGGCCGATCCCCGATGCCCCGCGCGCGTAGTCGCCCGCGTGCTCGACGCGGTAGAAGCGTTCGAAGATCTGCTCCAGCTTATCGGGCGGGATACCTACGCCCTGATCGCGAACAGCCACGCGCGCTCTCCCCTGCTCGACTGCGAGCGAGACAGTGACTGGTTTCGATTCGGGCGAATAGCGGAGCGCGTTCATGAGGAGGTTCGTGACGACCTGCGCGATCCGGCGGTCGTGTCCCGCCGCGACGAGCGACCCCTTCCCGGGATTGAAGAGGATGCGGCGCCCCGAGACGAGGCGCGCGTCTTCGACAACCTTCTTCGCGACGGCCGCGAGGTCGCAGGTCTCGCGCCGGGCTTCACCCGGCGGCGGGACGTAGCGCGCGAGGTTCAAGAGGTCGCCCACGAGAAGCGAGAGCCGGCCGGCCTGCTCCTCGATCTCGCCGATAGCGCGCTCGACTACGGCCGCGCGGGCGCCGCTCTTCACCTCGTCGCGCAGGAGCCCGAGCTGCATCCGGAGCACGGCGAGCGGCGTCTGCAGCTCGTGGGAGACTGTGCCGATGAATTCGTCCTTCTTGATCTCGAGCCGCTTGCGCTCCGTGATATCGAGCGCGAAGGAGACGGCGAGCGGGCGCTCGAGCCGCATCAACGCGGCGCCAACCAAGACCGGCACTTCGCTCCTGTCCTTGCGGATGTAGCGCTTCTCGAAAGGCGTAATCGCGCTCCGACGGTAGAGCTCGCGGACCTTGCGTCGGTCAAGGGTCGCGTAGGAAGACGGCGTGATGGCCGACCAGGTGACCCGTCCGAGAAGGAGGTCGTCGCGCGTATAGCCGATGAGCGCGAGGAACGCGTCGTTCGCCTCGAGGATCCGCTCGTCGAGGTCGGAGACGGTGATCCCCATCATGTCCGACTCGAAGAGCGCACGGTACTTCTCGCGGATCTCCGCCAAGCCCGTCTCGGGCAAGGGCAGAGGTCGCGTGCGCATATGCGCGCGTGCGGAAGCTTTCATCATATGCAAAGGTACGCTGGATCTTCACATAACGCGAGTGAGGCGCACATGAAGAGGGGCGCATAGACGCAAAAGAGGCCGCCTGACGGCGACCTCCTGTACGCAAAGAACGTATTATCGCCTAGGCTCTACTCGAGGGTACCGAGCAATTCGGCAACTGCGGCAGTGTCGCGGCGCCGGAGCATAATCTGCTCCCACAGCATGTTGAAGTAATACGGGTCGAACTTCCCCTCCCGCACGCCGATCGGAAAGTCGCACTTTCTCCCCGGCTCGCGGGAAGAGGCCGTGCGAAGTCCGCATATCTCGAGAAGCGTTGGGATCACCTCCTTACGAAGCCGTCCTCGCTCTTCGAGATAGAGCACGATGTTCGTGCCCAAGAACCGACGACTACCGATGATGACGACAAGACCCTCAGCGGTCAGCATCTCGGGCGGAACATAACTCACGTGCCCGGGTTGTCGATACTCTGGCTTCGCGTGCTCGCGCTTCTCGGCAAGCGCGCGCTCCACGCCCGCGAGGTCAGCATACGCCGCCCGGCATGTCGGTAAGCCTGGGCGCGCGACATCCGGAAGCTCGGCGGACAGTCGTGGCGGGCGTTCCACGATCGCGCAACACCGGGTGGGCGCACGAGCCTCGAGGGCTTCAAGCGCACACCCGATCATGTCCTGCGCATACGACGGCACAAGCCGCGCAGGATCCTCGCAGACCACGTAGAACGTGGCCTGTACTGCCCCGCCCTGCCGGTGGGGTATACGTCGTTTGGGCATCCACGGATTCCTCTCTCGCAGTGAAAAACAACCCCCGCGATTTTATTTATGGAACCACCGTCCGCTCTCAGAGTACCAATCGCGCAAAGCGATGCAAGCGCGACAATCCCCTTATTTCTTCACTTTTTTCTTCACCTTCGCCGCTTTCGCCGCGTAGAGATGCTTCGGCGCGCCGCAGCGGCAGCCGTAGGGCGCGATGTGCTCGAGATAATATTCTTCGCCGTAATCGTAGGAGAATTCGTCGCCCGGCCTGATCGCCTTCGCCGCGCGGATGAACACGCGCCCGCCGTAGATGTAGACCTCGCAGTTCGGCTTGCAGGAGTGATTGATGTAGCCGGCGGGGTTATCCGCGGGGCGGCCGTCGATCGTACGCTTGTCGGAGATGTTGAAGAGGTACAAGGAGCGGGAGGTGTCCTCCTCCTGCTTCGAGATGGTGCGGCCGACGTATTCGATCACGCGCTCGCCCTTCTTGTACGCGCGCGTGGCGAAGAGGCCGAGGCCCGCGCTTGAACGCTTCACGACCGTGCCGGGCGGCGCCGGAACCTTCGCGCGGGCCATACGTTACGCGCCCTCCGAGGTGCGGCCGTCGAACTCCTCTTCGTACACGTCCGCTTTGGCGTGCTCGACGACGCCGTCCTTGTGCTCGGGCGGCGCGTAGAGCGTGTAGAGCTTCATGCTTCCCTGGCCCGTGTTGACGACGTTGTGGCGCGTGCCCTCAGGGATGACGACCGCGTCGTCGGCCTTGACCGCGTGCTCGACGCCATCGAGGACGACCTTGCCCTCCCCCGCCTCGAAGCGGATGAACTGGTCGAGGTGGTGCACCTCTTCGCCGATCTCCTCGCCCGGCTTGAGCGCCATGAGGACGAGCTGACTGTGCTTAGCGGTGTAGAGCACCCGGCGGAAGTCCTCGTTCTCGAGGGTCTCGCGCTCGATGTTGATCAGGTAGCCTTTCATGGCGGCCATGATACCACGCGCCGGATTGGTGTATGCTGAAGGCATCATGGCTGAGGCGCTTGCGGCGAACCCCGGGAAGACGCTCGAGCGGGAGGCGGCGGGCGCCCGTTACCTCCGGCTCCCGGTCAAGACGCGGCTCATCGAGCCGGGCGAGGACCTCATGGCGCTCCTCGAGGAATACGTCGCGCCGCACCTCGCGCAGGGCGATATCCTCTTCGTCTCCGAAAAGATCGTCTGCATCTGCCAGAACCGCATCGTCAATACCGCAGACGTGAAGACCTCCTGGCTTGCGCGCCTCCTCGCGAAGCGGGTGAGGAATTACGCGGGCACGCCGCAGTTCCGCGGCCTCGGGCACGGCACTGCGCCGGCGATGCAGCTCCTTATCGAGGAGGCGGGCTACCCGCGCGTCCTCTTCGCTGCGGCGGTCTCCGCGCTCTCGCGCAACATCATGCCCGGCGCGTTCTACTACCTCGTCGGCAAGCGCGCCAAGTCGATCGACTGCCCCATGAGCTGGACGATCGAGGAATACAAGCACAAGACCAAGAAGGCCCCCGCCGACCCCGACGGCGTCGCGCGCCGGATCAAGGAGCGCTTCGGCCCGGAGACTGTCGTCGTCGACGCCAACTACCGCGGCGCCTTCTCGCTCGGCAAGTCCTCGCGCAGCATCACCGAGCGCTTCGTCCGCGAGGTCCTCGCCGACAACCCCGCCGGCCAAGACTCCGAGCTGACTCCCTTCCTCATCGTCCGCAAAGCAGCGTAACGAGGAACGCCCGGCCGAAACCGGGCGTCATGTGAGCTTCTTTTTGATGTATTCGATCGCCCAAATGATTGCAACGAGGATCACAAGGATCACGAACCCTGCGATGCTCCGTTCTCTCGGCGTCTCGGGCGGCGTCTTATCGCTGTTCATCGGTTGGCTCCGTTGGGATGGGCCGACCTGGAGCGAAATCCGCATCGTCCCGGGCCTCGACGTCATTCACGGCGTACAAATCGCACGGCCAGTCGAGTGTCGGCAGGCGCGTCGATTTCTGAGATATATTCGTCCCTAGCGAGGCGCTCATACGTGAACCTCCCTTTAGTTCTGGCGCCAGATAATCACGGCCGAGCTTGGCGGTCAACCCGGCCTCACTGAATTCCCACCCTAACCGCACAACGGTTTGCACGCTAATTGCACAGGCCCGGAGACCCTCCACACTCCGGCCATATGGCACATACGCAGATTGGAGCGGCCGACTGGCCGGTCATCGCCCGCATG